>NZ_JAVRBR020000089.1:0-69562 GCF_034531165.2 Dendronalium sp. ChiSLP03b
GTACCATTGGGTTTCAAATGCTTTACAGAAATCATCTACATGGCAAAACAAAGCATCTAAACTGAACATAGGGCAGGTTGCTGGATTTAACGCTATTTTCAGCTTACTACCTGTCTCTTTCCTTATCCCGAACTCAGGTTAACTAAATTCTGCCTGAGTATTTACTGGTTGCGATCGCGTTTTGATTATTTTTTCTCTCTTGGAGTTGTTTTAGGGCACTGTTGCGCCTTTGAGGCTGACGATTGCACCTTTTATGCGGAAAATTGCGCCTTTGATGCGGAAATTTGCGCCTTTAAGGCTGGCGGTTGAGGATCAAAGGCTCAAATTTGGTGTTTGGTAATTTGCCAATGAGCATAAGAATCGAACCACAGAGGCGCAGAGGACGCGGAGGAAGAGTTGAAGAGGGAGCGATCGCTATAATATGCGGTGGGTGGGGTAAATTTTGTCATCTGTGGTTAGGATAAGTTACAAGTGTATTTGAATCAAGAAAGTCTTTAAGTGATAGCGAGTGCTGCAAATCTTGATGTTCGTGTCTTGGCATGAGGTACGCCTTGTAACCAAGCAACCATCCTCATCACAGGTTTCAGTGAGACTAACGGATGCTACCTGGAAAGCATTAGGCATTGCCGCAGAATGTCTTGGAATCACTAGGGCTGATTTACTCGAACAGGTTGTCAGGGAGAATAATTTGACATTTCCTATTGCTCCCGTTCTAAAACAGCCTCAAACAAATCTTCATGTTGAACAACTGACAGTTTTAGCCGAACAGGTTTTAGCACAGCTAAAGCTAGGCAAACAAGCTTCTAGCTATAAGTCTGCTCAAAAAGCTTTAAGACGATTAATCGAATTGGTAACTACATCAACAACCTCCAAGTAATACATGGATAAATCCGTCTCCCATGTATTACATGGGAGCGAGCTTTGAATCTTTTTCCTTTCGCCGTCCTTCCTATCTTCTTTCCGGTGAATTGTTAAGTTCGCCAACAGTATCAGTAACTGTGGTAATGCTTTCAAACTACACCAATTTAAAATTTCCAAGAAAAGCTGGCTCTATAAATAGAGCCAGTTACTTATACTCTCAGGGCAATTTGCCAAAACTTCTTAGCTAACAACTAATCATTAAATAAGTCTAAATCCGTCACTGCACCGATACTGCTAGAAGATACCAATTTGGCATATTTTGCCAATACGCCTTTGGTGTAACGCGGTGCGGGAGGTTGCCAGTTGGCACGACGACGGGTTAATTCTTCGTCAGATACGTTTAAATGCAATAGGCGTGCAGGGGCATCAATGGTAATACTATCGCCTTCTCCCACTAGAGCGATCGCACCCCCAACTGCCGCTTCTGGGGCAACGTGACCAACTACCATACCGTAAGTACCGCCAGAAAAGCGTCCGTCGGTAATTAATCCTACAGAATCACCTAAACCAGCACCGATAATTGCTGAGGTGGGAGCCAACATTTCCCGCATTCCAGGGCCACCTTTTGGCCCTTCATAGCGGATGACAAGAATATCACCAGCTTTGATTTTACCCGCCAAAATTGCATCTAAAGAAGCTTCTTCCGATTCAAACACGCGGGCGGGGCCGGTAATTACTGGCTTTTTGACTCCAGTAATTTTAGCGACAGCGCCTTCTGTTGCCAAATTCCCTCTGAGGATGGCTAAGTGACCTTGGGCATACATCGGGTTATTCCAAGAACGAATCACATCTTGGTTAGTGGATGGTTCTTCTGGGATGTCTGCTAAGACTTCAGCAATCGTTTGCCCTGTAATGGTGAGGCTATCTCCATGTAGTAAATCATGCACAAGGAGCATTTTCATCACTTGGGGAATGCCACCAGCTTTGTGCAAGTCCGTAGCAACATATCTACCACTTGGTTTTAAATCGCACAAAACTGGAACGCGACCGCGGATAGTTTCAAAGTCGTCCAGAGTTAACTCTACATCTGCTGCACGAGCGATCGCTAATAGATGCAATACTGCATTTGTCGAACCACCCACAGCCATAATTACAGATATGGCATTTTCTATAGATTTGCGGGTGATAATTTGGCGGGGCAAGATTTGATGGCGAATGGCTTCGACTAGGACAAAAGCCGATTTTTCCGTACTATCAGCTTTTTCAGCATCTTCTGCTGCCATGGTCGAGGAATAGGGCAAACTCATCCCCATCGCCTCGAAAGCCGAAGACATGGTATTAGCCGTGTACATACCACCACAGGAACCAGCACCAGGACAAGCCCGACTTTCAACTTCTAATAGTTCTTTATCGTCAATCTTGCCAGCGCTGTATTGACCTACCGCTTCAAAAGAACTGACAACAGTTAAGTCGCGTCCGTTATAGTGACCGGGTTTAATCGTGCCACCGTAAACAAAGATAGCAGGGATATTCATGCGAGCGATCGCCAGCATTGCCCCTGGCATATTCTTATCACAACCACCAATGGCCAGCACCCCATCCATGCTTTGTCCAGTACAGGCAGTTTCAATCGAATCAGCAATAACTTCCCGTGACACTAGGGAATATTTCATCCCTTCAGTTCCCATGGAAATACCATCACTAATGGTAATTGTGCCGAACACTTGCGGCATCGCCCCAGCATTTTTGATGCCAACTTCTGCTCTTTGTGCCAGTTGATTAATCCCCATATTACAGGGAGTAATCGTGCTGTAGCCATTGGCAATGCCCACAATGGCTTTATTAAAATCTTCATCTTTAAAACCAACTGCACGCAGCATAGCTCTATTCGGCGATCGCTGCACTCCTTGCGTGACAACCTGGCTTCTCAAATTCTCCGACATCTTTTTTCCTTCCGTGCCATCATCGCAACTGTTGCGATTGTGTTATCTGATTTTCTCATGCATACGCAGCACAGGAGTAGGGAGTGGAGAGTTTGCACGTCTGATACCAATTCGTAATTCGTAATTCGTAATTAAGAAAGTCCCATTTAGTCTAGGCTCCTGGCTTTGGATTTGTATCATTATTTTTGGGAAATGGTATGAGCCTGAAACTTCTAACTCTCTTCCTGCACTTCGGGTGAAGCTCGTGCCGACGCTTGTGACACTCGGAAAGCGTAGCGTCTCCCATTGGCAGAGGACTCGCGCTTCGCGGCGCTAACAGCAGTTGCTCATGGGGAGGCAGTGCGTTGGGCGGCTTTGCCGACTTGTACTCCTTTGCAGAACCCGCAGCGTAGCAACTGGCGTGGAAACCCCCAAGACCCTTCGGGTGAAGCTCCTAACGTCGCTACCGCACTGCTTCACCTCTTGCCTTTCACTTTTGAAAAATGCTGTAAATACAACGTAATATGGGAACTCTAACAAATCAAAACAACTGCTTGAAGTTGTTTATAGTCAACAATTATAATATTAAGTCCGGGAAATCACTTATTATTTAAATCTCTCTCTTGTCCCCGCCTCGACCCTAATGATAAGTCTTCAGGCGAACGTGATAGGAAATATAGCGATCGCCATGTCGAAAATACCTAAATGTTATTTCATGAAACAGCTAGTTGAATGTCGAACTGATTTGTAAAGATAAATTTCTAAATCGGTAAATTCCTCCTTGAAATATACATTGCCGTTTTTATGATTTAATGACTTAATATTTAAAATACGCAATCTAAAAATTGTTGTATATTTTGGGAGGAGTTGAGGTAAGCTGGTGAATTTAAAATCACAATCGGCATTCAAAACCTGAATTACCCACAATCGCAATCTTAAGCATACTCCTCCCTAAAAGGCATTAAATGGCACGCCGAAGAATTTCAAAAGCTCTCCGTACTCAGATCCTGGCTTATGGAACTGCTTTGGTAACAGATGCTATTGCCCTACTGATAACATTGCTTCTTCAGCCCTTACTTGCACCCACTGTTTTTGCTCTGTTCTATCCAGCGGTGATGATTAGTTCTCTATCTGGGGGACTGGGGCCTGGAATATTTGCTACAGCTTTGGCAGCGATCGCTACAATCTTATTGTGGCTGCCACTGCCTAACTCCTTAGACCCTACAACTCTCAATTATTGGGTAAGACTAATTGTGCTGATAGGGGTAGCATTGATGATTTGCGGGTTAAGCAGCCGTTATCGTCGCGCCAAAC
Organism: Dendronalium sp. ChiSLP03b; assembly: GCF_034531165.2. NCBI lineage: Bacteria > Bacillati > Cyanobacteriota > Cyanophyceae > Nostocales > Nostocaceae > Dendronalium > Dendronalium sp. ChiSLP03b. The sequence continues at coordinate 4,098 of NZ_JAVRBR020000089.1, forward strand.
AGCAGGCTGAGCAAATAGCACAGAAACTCCACGACAGTCAGGAACTGTTTGAGAGCTTTATGAAGCATAGCCCAGTCACAGCATTTATTAAAGACGAGGCGGGACGATATTTGTATGTCAACCCCTTAGCAGAACGGCTGTTTAATCGTGAGTTATACGATTGGGTAGGCAAGACAGATTTTGACTTATGTCCGGCTGAACTAGCTCAGCAATTGCGCGCTAACGATACAAGAGTACTGACTACAGGTCAGGTTTTAGAAGTGTTGGAGATTGAACCGCAAGATGATGGCGATCGCTACTTCATGTCGTTCAAGTTTCCTTTACACAGTAGTGTAGGACACAAGCTGCTTGCGGGAATGTCCCTTGAAATCACGGACTACAGAAAAACTCAAGCAGCATTAAGGGAAAGTGAAGCTCGATTTAATTGTTTGGTGGAGTCTAATTTACTTGGCTTTGTTGCTTGGGATTTTCAGGGCAACATTACCGATGCCAATGCAGCATTTTTGCAAATGGTTGGCTATACCCAAGAAGACTTGCAAGCGGGAAAATTACAATGGAAAGATATGACTCCACCAGAGTGGCGCTGGTTGGACGAGCGAGCAAGCGAGGAATTTGCAAAAACTAGAGAATATACTCCCTACGAAAAAGAATTTATTCGCAAAGATGGTTCCCGCGTTCCAGTTTTGGTGGGGGGCGTTTTGCTGGAGAACTCCCAAGGGCGAGGTGTCAGCTTTGTTTTAGATTTAACCGAACAAAAGCGAGCCGGAGCAGCATTGCGTCAAAGTGAAGAACAATTTCGTCAGCTTGCCGATGCTATGCCGCAAATTGTGTGGGTGGCTAATGCCAATGGTGAAAAGCAATACGTCAATCAACAGTGGCGCGACTACAGCGGACTGACCCTCGAACAAACCGACGATCGCGCCCAAATCACCCAGATATATCATCCCGATGATGCTCGCAGGATTTGGGAGCAATGGATAATTTCTCAAACCACAGGAGTACCTTATCAAGTAGAGTGTCGCCTGAAGCGGGCATCTGATGGTGTCTATCGCTGGTTTTTAGTGCGCGCAGTACCAATTAAAAATGAGCAGGGTGAGATTACTCACTGGTATGGCACTTCCACAGATATTGACGATCGCAAACGAGCTGAGGAAGCTTTACGGCAAAGCGAAGCGATCGCCCGTTCCAAAGCGGAGGAATTGGCAGCCTTCATGCAAATCACTCCTGTGGCGCTTTGGATAGCCCACGATCCAAATTGCCATCACATAACAGCCAATCAAGCCGCTTACAACTTAGTACGGCAAACTCCAGGTTCAGTCATCACAGCAACACCAGCGCATAGTTCCGATCCACTCAAGTTTAAGCGGCAAAAAAACGGCCAAGAAATTCCACCTCACGACTTACCCATGCAACGAGCTGCCAGAACCGGTCAGGAAGTCACAGATGAGATGGAACTTGTTTTTGAGGATGGAACAATTCGATTCATCTATGGCAAGGCAACCCCTTTACGCAATGATACTGGTGATGTTCGAGGAGTAATAGCAGCTTTTGTTGACATGACAGACGACAAACAAGTGCAACAAGAGCGAGAACAACTATTGGCGCGGGAACGAGCCGCCCGCGAAGAAGCCGAAGCCGCCAATCGTATTAAAGACGAGTTTCTTGCTGTTCTCTCTCATGAATTGCGATCGCCCCTCAGTCCTATCCTCGGATGGACGAAACTCCTGCAAACTCGTAAGTTTGACGAGCAAACTACACAGCGGGCGCTAGAAACCATTGAGCGCAACGCCAAGTTACAAACTCAATTAATTGAAGACCTGCTGGATGTCTCACGAATTTTACGAGGCAAGATGGTTTTCAATGTTTCTCCTGTGAATTTGGTGAGTGCGATCGCAGCTGCTTTGGAAACGGTGCAGCTAGCAGCTGAAGCGAAGGGTATTGAACTGCGGTTTGAGGTGAGGGAAGAGGACGCGGGGACGCGGGGACAGGGGGACACGGGGACATTTTCTCTCTCCACGTCACCCTCCGGGTTTGGAAGTTCTGACTTGAGGGAAATTGCCAAGAATTTAACTTCCTCACCGCATCTCCCCAATTCCACATTTTCTAACCTCTCCGCGTCTCGCCGTCTCCCCATCACCGCGTCTTCTTTCTCTTTGTCTTCCAAATTGGTACAGGTTGCTGGTGATTCTAGTCGTCTCCAGCAGATTGTTTGGAATCTGCTTTCCAATGCCGTCAAGTTCACGCCAGCAGGAGGACGGATAGAAATCTGGTTGGAACGAGTGGGTATGAAGGCCCAAATTCAAGTCAAAGATAATGGAAAAGGTATTACCCCAGAGTTTCTGCCGTATATCTTTGACTACTTTCGCCAAGAAGATAGCAAAATAACTCGTAAATTCGGTGGTTTGGGATTGGGACTAGCAATTGTCCAGTATTTGACAGAATTGCATGGAGGAACAGCGAAGGCAGAAAGTCCGGGCGAGGGACAGGGAGCGACTTTTACAGTTGAGCTACCACTGCTGCTAGATGAGGGAAGTATCCCTGATGAAAACCCTTCTCTACCCTTGACCTATGACTCTTCATGCTTAATAGGACTAAAGCTTTTAGTCGTTGATGATGAAGCGGCAATTAGAGAGCTAACGCTTGTAATTCTTGAGCAAGCTGGGGCAGAAGTCACGGTTGCTGCATCCGCCGCAGAAGCATTAGCAGCGCTCGATCGATGCCAATTTGATGTGCTTGTGAGCGATATTGGTATGCCAGATATCGATGGCTACATGCTGATAAATCAAGTAAGACGCAGATCGCCAGAACAAGGAGGAAAAATCCCAGCGATCGCTCTGACTGCTTATGCTGGAGAAATCGACCAACAACAGGCACTCTTTGCTGGATTTCAGCAACATCTTACCAAACCAATTGTACCATCTGAATTAGTCGCTGCGATCGTAGATCTAGTCAGACTCAAAGTGCTGAGTGCTGAGTAGAGGCGCAACACAATTCGTTACAACTCTCTTGACCAGAGCAACGCGCCGGGCCATTAATCGCGTCCGTACAAGAGTTACGAGTTATTCTCTTTGTCTGCGTCCCCGTGTCTCCCTCATCCCCAGCAATCCTCAAAAACTGCCCCTCGCTGTTTCAAGTCAAGTTCCAACTCATCGGTAAGTCCTGAATTTCCTCCAAACTGGGCTTTTTTAACTATGGCATCGCTGAGGTTGACACCACTAATGTCAGCACTAGTAAGATCGGCACCGCTGAGGTTTGCACCGCTGAGGTTCGTACCGCTGAGGTTTGCACTACTTAGGTCAGCATCACATAAATTAGCCCCAGTCAAGTCAGCATCACATAAGTTAGCATCGTATAAGTTGGTAGCATACAAATTAACACCACTCAGATCTACACCTTGCAGATCTACACCATGCAAATCAGTACCATATAAACCAGCTTCACGTAGTTTGGCAGCACTCAGACTAGCTCCTTGGGTTTGGTTGGGTTCAAATGCTGAAGATGCTCCTCTACAAGGTGAATAGCATCGATCTAAATTTTTTTCTAATTGGACAATATTTAGTAAGTTTCCTACAGACCAAATGGCTAAAGTAGAGCCATCAAAATTTTGGGGATTTTGGGTAACGATTGTATTCAGTTGCATTTCGATAGCACAAGCTACTTCCTCAGCAGAATCAAAATCTCTCAAGGAATAGTTACGTGCCTTTTCTTTGATACTGTTATCAATTTCGATAATACGACCATCCAGCATATCTACTATGCTGTTGACTATATGTTCGCTAGTTTGGTCGTTTCTCCGATCCAATAATTCTAAGTGCGCTCGTTTTAAACACTTGTCTGTCACATACACTTCAACTTCCGGGAATTTTGCAATTTCCGTTAATAATTTATGAGCATCTTCTGCAAAAGTGCCGCGGTTAAGAAGAAATTCTAAGACTAAATCGGCATCAGCTAGAATTTTCATTGGTTTGTTTTCCTCCTTCTCAGATACAGAGCTTTTTAAGCTCAGACTATAACAAATCTGTTATGTCAGAATCAAAAACTTTTGCAATGATTAGCTAACATTTTATATTGACTTATCTCATCCTCTTTTACCCAATTCTGAGCGGTATTTGTGGTTACAGAAATTCATACTCTTCAAAGCTGTAAATTAATCTCTCTTCACCTCTGTACGCTGCTCTCTATCTGTTTTGGAAAAGAACGTTTATAAATTGACAAAATTACAGGTACAGACATACCGCTAATTATAAAGATAATGAAATTTCTCATGTATTCCATCAGACCTATGAGAGAAACTGCATTCATACTTAGGAAATATGTAGTACAGACAACAAGCAGAGCTTTGCCCAAGAAAATTTCCAAATATTGAAAGTCATGCTTTCTGAGGTATGCCTAGGGATAGATAAGAGATGTTTATCACAATCTTTAAAATAGAAATTGTTGATAACAATACTGACAAATTAATAATTAAGTGATATATGCTTGATGGAAAACAAAGGATAATTTCATTATTTCACTCTGTTTTGTCTATCCATTTTCTGTCATTCTGTAGAGGAAAAAATAATTTGATGTTTAGTTGAACGGAGTCAAACCCAACAATAGCAAGGTTTTTTGGAGTTTATTTCGTTCCTCAAACAGACACTTTCAAGGTCCAAACAGGAATATCAACAGGCTAATAACCTCTCCTATGGCTAGAGGTACAAAATAAAAAAAAATGCTTTATATGCAAAATATAGTTCTCTAGAATGAAACTTTTGCAAGTCAAACTCATTCCTGCAACAGATTTCAGAAACTATCAGATGATTTAAATTAATGTTAATGGTTTTTGGGCTGCATTGAGGTAGCCGATGGTGTTAACTTCTGCTGCATCCCACATTTAATTTATTTAATTCTAGCCCTTTAACGCATTTATGAAATCTGCAATTCAAAAGCACGTTGCTCTGATTTCCGTCCACGGCGATCCGGCAATTGAAATTGGTAAAGAAGAAGCTGGGGGACAAAATGTTTACGTGCGCCAAGTAGGTGAAGCCCTAGCCAAACAAGGTTGGAAAGTAGATATGTTCACTCGCAGGGCGAATGCTGAACAAGCTACAGTAGTCGAGCATGGAGATAACTGTCGCACAATTAGGTTAACTGCTGGCCCTACTGAGTTTGTGCCTAGAGATAATATTTTCGGGTATGCACCAGAGTTTGTTCAGCAATTTTTAAAATTCCAGAAACAATCAGGCATTCAATACCAACTGGTACACACAAACTACTGGATCTCCAGCTGGGTGGGAATGGAACTCAAGAAAATCCAAGGTACTAAGCAAGTTCATACCTACCACTCTCTAGGAGCAGTAAAATATAAGTCAATATCCACGATTCCCCTGATTTCCAAGACACGTTTAGCAGTTGAAAAAGCTGTTTTAGAAACAGCCGAGAGAATTGTAGCAACCAGTCCCCAAGAAAAAGAACACATGCGATCGCTTGTGTCTTCTAAGGGCAATATTGATATTATTCCTTGTGGCACCGATATTGAACGATTTGGTTCAGTCGATCGGCAAGAAGCCAGACAACAGTTAGGAATAGACCCCGAAACAAAACTAATTTTTTATGTGGGAAGATTTGACCAGCGCAAGGGTATTGAAACTCTGGTGCGGGCTGTAAGTCAGTCGCAACTGCGTGGCAAAACTCCTTTGAAACTAATTATTGGCGGTGGTAGTCGCCCAGGTCAAAGTGACGGCTTGGAACGCGATCGCATCGAAAGCATTGTTAACGAACTAGGAATGAGTTCATTTACTAGTTTTCCTGGCAACCTTAATCATGAGATACTGCCGACTTACTACGCCGCAGCGGATGTCTGTGTAGTTCCCAGTCACTACGAACCCTTTGGGTTAGTGGCGATTGAAGCTATGGCAAGCGGAACCCCAGTAGTGGCTAGTGATGTGGGCGGTCTTCAATTTACTGTTGTGCCTGGAGAAACTGGATTACTTGCCCCAGCAAAAGATGAAGTCGCTTTTGCTCAAGCAATCGATCAAATTCTCTCTAACCCGACTTGGAGAGATCGATTAGGTGAGGCGGCTAGACACCGTGTGAGAACTAAGTTCAGCTGGGATGGTGTTGCTTCACAACTAAGCGAACTCTATATCGATCTGCTGCAACAATCAGTGAAAGTTCCTGCATCTGCTGTTAGTGCCTAATGTAATTATCTTTACCAAAGCACCCAGAACCAACGGAATGACAAATAGGTGCAGCATTAAACCTAAAACGCTTGTAGCAACATAGTTTTAACTTTGATACTACAAGCGTTTTTTAATATTTATTACCGAAGAAAGGTAGAGGGCAGAAGGCAGGAGGCAGAAGGAAGAAAATACAATTTTTGCGTGCCAAAAGGGTATATTGTCCACGCCAGTTTGCTCAAGTCGGGGAACCCGCCCACGCAACTGGCTCCTAAATTCATTTATGCAAAAAAGTAAAAGGATTTTTCAAGACAAGGTGTCCCTATTAAATCCCCTAAATTTATTTCTGGGGATTTCCTTCTGCCCTCTGCCTTCGTACTTCTGCCTTGTTAAAGTTCATCAACAGCCTATAAATAAGGCATTTTTAGTTTTGAATTCTCCGCAGCGTTACTAGTTTGATATTAATAATTACCCGATCTAGCTAAATTCTTAAACTTTGTAAATTGCGGGTCGAACAAAAGTTTTACGATACCTGTAGGGCCGTTGCGGTGTTTAGCTACTATAGCTTCTGCAATGCCGCGATCCGGGCTGTCAGGATTGTAATACTCATCCCGGTACAACATGATTACCAAATCCGCATCTTGTTCAATCGAACCGGATTCTCTCAAATCCGATAACATCGGTCGCTTATTGGTGCGTGCTTCCACACCTCGACTCAACTGAGATAAAGCAATCACTGGTACAGATAATTCACGGGCTAGACCTTTGAGTTGACGCGTAATTTTTGACAATTCCTGTACGCGATTATCGCCTGCTCCTTCCATCAATTGCAAATAATCTATTACCACCAATCCCAATTCCATTCCCTGTTCTGCTTGCAGTCGCCTTGCCTGACTACGCATTTGTGTAACTGTAATATTCGGCGTATCATCAATATAAATTGGCATCTCAGAGAGGATACCAATAGCACGACTTAAAGGTTCCCACTGTGTTTGACTGAGACGACCACTCCGCAGATAACCACTTTCAATTTGCGCCTCGCTAGCTAATAGACGCTGCGTCAACTGCTCTTTGGACATTTCCAAACTGAAAACAGCAACAGGTAATTTATAAGAAGCGGCGATATTATGAGCAAGGTTAAGACAGAAAGCCGTTTTTCCCATTGAAGGCCTGCCAGCGACAATAATCAAATCAGAACGCTGAAAGCCACTGGTCATGGCATCTAAATCGTAAAATCCGCAGGGAATACCGGGTAAAGCAATGCCTTGATTTCGATCTTCAATATCCTGGAAATTATTAATCAGGGTATCAGAAATATGAACTAAACCTGATTGCGGACGCTCTTGAGTAACGCTGAAGACTTTCTGTTCTGCCCGATCCAGGACTTTGGGTAACTCAGATTCTGTCTCGTAACCGAGATGCACAATTTCATTACCAGCCTTAATTAACTGCCGCCGCAGGTGTTTTTCCATTACCAACCCTGCTAAGGCATCGATATTAACGGCTGACACTGTGCGATCTACTAAGGTTGCTAATTTATTTCTGCCACCAATGCGGGCTAGGATATCGTTATCAGCCAGCCAACTTGTAACCGAGAGTAGGTCTGTGGGTTTGCCTTGAGCGTGGAGGCGCAGCGCCGCTTGATAAATATCTTTATGAGCGCTAATATAAAAAGCTTCAGGAACAAGGCGATCGCTAACTCGACCGATCGCTTCTGGATCTAGTAAAATTCCCCCCAAAATCGCTTCTTCCGCTTCAATATTTTGGGGTGGTAGGCGATCGCTACCATCACCTTGAAAACTTAGTTCTTCAGCCATAAGCGATTTGAGATTTGAGAGCGGGGGTTTGCTAGCTGCTTCGCTCCAATTAAAAATTAAAAATTAAAAATGAAGAATCCAATTTTGGAATTTTGCATTTTTAATTTTTAATTAACAATTACGCGATTAATTAGCTACGACTTCAATATCGATTTGTGCGGTCACTTCCGAATGTAGCTTAATTTCGGCTTTATAAGTACCGAGTTTGCCAATATCGGGGATGGTAATACCACGCCGATCGACTTCTTGACTAGTAGCTGCCTGAATTGCATCGGCGACTTCTTGATTGGTGACAGTACCGAAAATTGCTTCGTTTTCACCAACTTGCTTGGCAATTTTCAAACTTCCAACTTTTTCTAAAGCTGCTTTTTGTTCTAAAGCTTGTTGCTTGAGTTCTAACTGCCGTTGACGCTCTTGCTCGCGGCGGCGTTCTACTTGCTTGAGAATACCAGGAGTGGCATGAGTTGCCAACTTCTGAGGAATCAAATAATTACGAGCATAGCCGGGAGCTACTTCCACCAAGTCGCCGGATTTTCCCAGCTTACTGACATCTTGATTTAATACTAACTGCACGCGTTTCGCCATTGTTTTTCGTTTTTCCTGTAAAATCTCATTAACTTAGGTTTGGGCAGGATAGCTTACATATGTGTAGCTCTATCCCAAGTAGCTTTGCCTATACCCTAAAGCTTACAGATCCTAGCGAAAGGCAGGGGGCGATCGCAACTATTAGCCCCAATAAAAATATGAGGGAGCGGGGGGAGCAGGGGAAGCAGGGAAAGCAGGGAAAGCAGGGAAAGCAGGGGAAGCAAGAATAACAACTGACAACTGAATGCAGATAATAGTTGTACTTTTATAAAGTATAATTAAGAAAAAGATAAAAAAGCCTGGGTAGTAAGGTAAGCCAAGCTTGCCGCAACTACTATCCAAAAAAATAAAATTTAATAGTTTTTATAAAACTATCAACACCCTAGATTTGCAAAGAATTTGCAAGTCGGGATACAAACAACAGTGTAAATTTCCCAGTGGAAGAGGCAAACAAAGGCGTGGGTCAGTATCAATCTGCTCAGCTAAACCGCTACAATCCGGACGCGATCGCTCGTCACTATCGATATCGTCCCTGGCTTGCTTGGGGACGCTTGTTGAGAATTATCTGGTCTTTTGGTAGATTTATCCTTTGTCTGAAGTGGGATGAATGGCAAAATCAAGTTGAGCAGAATAAGGGCAAACGCGCTACCCAGCTACGAGAACTGCTCACCCGTTTAGGCCCTACTTTCATTAAAGTGGGTCAAGCGCTGTCTACTAGACCTGATTTGATACGTAAAGATTTCTTAGAGGAACTGGTGAAACTGCAAGATCAGTTGCCACCGTTTGATAATGCGATCGCCTATCAAACTATTGAAACTGAACTAGACAGACCAATTCACCAGGTCTTTAGCGAACTTTCACCAACTCCAGTGGCTGCTGCTAGCTTGGGTCAAGTCTACCGCGGTCGTCTGCTGAGCGGCGAAGAAGTAGCGGTGAAAGTGCAACGCCCCAACTTACGCCCAGTTCTGACACTGGATCTCTATTTGATGCGTTGGGCAGCGAGTTGGCTAGCGCCTTGGTTGCCTCTCAATCTTGGTCACGACCTGACTTTGATTGTGGACGAGTTTGGCACAAAGTTATTTGAGGAAATTGATTACATTAACGAAGGTCGCAACGCAGAAAAATTTGCGAACAATTTCCGCAACGACCCGCAAGTGAAAGTTCCAAGTATTTACTGGCGCTACACCAATACCCGTGTTTTAACTCTGGAATGGATTAACGGTTTCAAGCTGACAGATACTAAACGTATCCGCCAAGCAGGTTTAGACCCAGAAGCGATTGTCCAAATTGGTGTGACTTCAGGTTTGCAACAATTGTTGGAACATGGTTTCTTCCACGCTGACCCGCATCCTGGCAACTTGTTTGCGATGCCCGATGGTCGTATGGCTTATATTGACTTCGGCATGATGGATCAGTTAGAGGAAACCACCAAAGAAAATTTAGTAGATGCGCTAGTACATCTGGTTAACAAAGACTACACCGACTTAGCCGAAGACTTTGTAAAATTAGGGTTTTTGACTCCAGACACAAATATTTGCCCCATTGTCCCTGCCTTAGAAGCAGTGCTGGGGAACGCTATTGGTAAGAACGTTGGAGACTTTAACTTCAAAACAATTACCGATGAGTTTTCGGAATTGATGTATGAATATCCCTTCCGAGTCCCAGCAAAGTTTGCTTTAATTATTCGTTCACTGGTAACACAGGAAGGTATTGCCCTTAGCCTCAACCCGAATTTCAAAATTGTTGAGGTGGGTTATCCATACATAGCACGGCGCTTGCTGACGGGTGAATCGCCCGAATTAAGACGGCGATTGCTGAATGTGTTGTTCAAAGATGGTAGATTTCAGTGGCAGCGGTTAGAAAATTTGATTGCGATCGCTCGTACTGATAATAACTTTGATGTGTTACCAACAGCCCAGATGGGGTTGCAATATCTGCTGTCTGATGAAGGCAAATTTCTGCGGCGACAGTTGGTGCTAGCACTCACCGAAGATGACCGCCTCCACACTGAAGAAGTGCAACGTTTGTGGAATTTAGTTAAAGATGACTTACAGCCAAATCGCTTGTTTAACGTAGCGATTGAGATGTTAACAGAGTTATCTAGAGAAGGGGCGGCGGCTATCCTACCAAAAGCTACATCCTTTGTTTATTTTGGTGGAAAGTCACACAGTAATTAGAAGGCAGCAGGCAGGAGTTAGAAGTAAGTTGTCAAAGAAATCCAATATGATGGGTGCATCGATCGATCAAATGTTCTTTAATTATTTAACTATTCTGACTTCTGAACGCCAGTTGACGGCAGTTGCTACAACGGGGAGGCAGCCGCGTGGGCGGGTTTCCTGACTTGAGCGGACTGCCCCACGCCAGTCGCTTCAACGGATAGCGAAGCGGTAGCGAGTCTTCTCCCAAGGGGAGACGCTACGCTTTCCGAGCGTCGGGAACCTCCGCACAGCGCTGGCTCCTCCTGAATTCTTACATTTTTCCTTTTAATATCAATTCGGAGATTTCATGTACTATTACCCTTTACAACCGCCCTACTTGCTATTAGTTATCGGTTTTTTCATAGCATTAACTTCTGGCGTGGCATTATCTGGGACGCTGAAATTAATTGTGCAGAAATGGCAAAAAAATAGCACGGAAAGCCCTAAATCTAATTCATCACTGAGACAATTGTTTGTACCATTTTTGGGAATAACTATTGGTGTTTGTCTATTTCTCTCTTCAGGTTTAGCGATATTTGGCTTTCCGTCCTTCTTGGCTTTAGCAGTGGGTTTACCAATTAGTCTTCTGACTTGCTTACTGGTGTGGTTGCAGTTAGGAAGTATGCTGACTTTTGCAGAACGCCAAGGAATGCGATCGCTAGATTTAGACTCTTTGCAGTAGATATAGTAAAATTTATCAGCAAAATAACTAACATTGTTACTCACCGCTCAGCATAAAATGCTATTCTGGCGGTGAGTATCCGTTTTTTTACGTAAATTTCACAAATCTCAATTTTTGATCGAGCTACACTTACCTATAAATACTGGATCGCCCCCCTGTATCTATGCTTAAGAGATGATAATCATGGTTTCAGAAGAAAGAAAATTCTGCTTTTGCACCCTAGCATTTGGTAAAAACTATCGAAATTTGGCATTATTATTAGCGAAAGATATAGAAAAATATTCGCCTAGTACTTACTTTGTAATTTTAAGCGATCGCCCTCAAGAATTTAGCAAACAGTCTAATGTTTTAGCTTTTAAGCATATACAAAACAGTGTGAAACTTTACCACGATAAAAGATTTGTACTTGCCAAAGCATTATCTCTGTTTCACTCCTGCATATACATTGATGCAGATATGCGAATTGTAGCACCAGTACCGCAAGATATGAAATGGTTGCAAGCTCCAGGAATAGTAGCTAGGTCTTGTGACATTATGCGGAAAAAGTATGCCAAAGTTTTTGCTGGAACTGCTGATGGCAAACTTTATAAAAAGTTTTTAGTGACTGATAAAGCAGCACAAAAATTAAATTTATATCTAGAAAATCAAGAAGTAAAATTTATTTATGAGTATTTATTTGCCGTTACAAAAGACTCTGGAAAAGAACTTGAATTCCTCAAGCATTGGGAAAGAATAGCACCTTATTTTGAATTAAACGGAGTTCATGACGGCGAAGGAAATGCAATCGGTTTAGCTGCTGCTAAGGCTGGCTTGCAAGTTAGATGGAGTGAGATGGAGGGAATTTCCTTTTTCAAGGATAGAACTGAATTAATTAGAATCAAAAATGGACAATCGAATATTCAGGATATGGCAGTATATTTTGAGCAGCAAAAAATGCTGGAATACCCCAAACAGTCTATTTTGCAAAAAGTTGCATTTAAAATTAGTAATAATATTAAATATTTATATAATTCACTGCGTTTAAGAATTATTACATTGCGTAATTTTGTTTTTTATTATCAATAAATTAATTTAGAGGAATTTTATTATTGGTTATTGAAGAGAGAGATGGGTAATTTTATGGTGTAAAGGAGTAATCATAGAATTAGTATTACCCCTTGTTATCAAAGAAGCTAATTTAAAGATAATCAGCTGGAAATTATCTCATTTTTAATTTTACGCAATTGATTTTTAACTGTACCTAGCTGCCACCACGCACTTTTTTTTGCAGGTGCAGGAATAGCTGCCGCAGGTAAGGCAGGATTAAGATTACGGTAGTGTTCCCAAACTTCCCAGTAGGGGCAACCTGGTTGAATGCGAATACCTGCCCAATGAAGGTATTGCAGAGGTTGATTAACGGCAGTATCAAATAATATATGTTCATGTTGTTGAAAATGGGGACTTCCCGCCCAATTTCCAGGGGCTTTACCTTCTCTGCGAACAATATTAAAGCGGCGCGGAATCCGCTTGAGCAACATATAATTGATAATTGGTTGGTCAGAAGTTTTTTCAGAGAAATCAAAATATTCTGGATTGGCAGCACACTCGGCAAAAGTTTGATACAAATCATTTTCCGAGATTAAGTTTTTCTTTGAACCCCAAAAACCACCGTTGAAAATATCCTTTATTTCACCCTCAGTAAAAACTTTATCTTCTAAAATTTTGGGACTGAAAACATTCTTGATACCACCTAGATGTTGATAATCACAACAAATAAAATCAGATTCAGCTAGGTAGTTAAGATTATCGATAATCTTTTCAAAGACAACAATATCGGTATCAATATACAAAAACTCATCAAATGGGCCAAACCAACAAGCCTGTTTGCGAAACTGATTCGGACGAGCAAAAAATTGTCCTCCAAAAGTTTCATGTAATTTCGAAGCAAGACGGTCGATAAATTCTAAGTCTGCGTATGTTTTTACGCCATAATATTTGTTGAGTATATCCGCTATGGCATGATAGTTGTCATCATAAGGAATCAAGATAATTGGTGTATCTCGATCGTGTAATCGGATACTATTTAGTAGTGCGATCGCATGATCCGTCACCTTGTCATTGGCAATAATATAAATACCACGAGTCATATCAACCTCAACCTGTTAATCCTAATTTTTTTAAAATCCTTGTGCCTAAACTCGGAGAAGCATTGTAAGCTTTCGGTTTAGTTGTGAACTGTGGGCGTTTTTCTGGTTCGTGCAGATAGCGATAATGCAAGAAAATATCTCTGTAAGGAAAATCAATATTTTCTCCATCACATACTTGATTAAAAAGTTTGGAGGATAAACCAATGTAATGCAGATAGGTTAGTCTGTTTCCCTTATCATAGAGAATATAATCTTGATTTTCAAAGTGTGGAGAAGTCACACAACAACCAGTTGCTTCATTAGCGGGTAAATTGAGAGCAAAGTTGTAGAAAGAGACATTGGCTCTCATCCTCATATAATTAAGCACAGACTGATTAGGAGCAGACATATATAAAACATCTGATTCTCCATTATTTAGTTGAGATAGCAACCCCTCTCTTTGTTCTGGCGGAAATATTCCTCGCTTGGAGGCATAGAAACCAGAACAGAAAATTTCTGAGTCAATACGCTCTTGACTAAATATTTCTAAGAGTTTTGGCGATGATAAATTGTATATATGACCGGGGTCTTTATACTGAAAGTCATACACGACAAAATCATGTTTATCTAACTGCTGAAAAACAAACTCTAGTGGCTGCAACACTAAAGTATCAGCGTCCAGGTAAATAAACTTTTCAAATTGACTTTCAGCATCAAAAGCACAGTAACGGCGATTTTCGCCAACTCTGTAAAACTTCTTAATTCCTTGTTCTTGCCAAGCTTGAATAGCAGAAGGATGTGATTGCCAAACTTTATATGAAAATTCTTCCCATCGAGCAAAAATATCTGGATTATCGAATAAAGTAACATTTTTTCTCGTTGCTATTTCGTCCCGAATTTTCTCCACATTATCGTTATAAGCAATCACGCATACTGGCACATTACCAGCATTAACTTCTATACTATTTAGTAATGCGACGAGTTGGTTATAAACGTAATCATTAGCTAGTGTATAAATTCCATTTGTCATAGTTTTATCCATTTTTATCAACAAATTCTGATAGCCAATTGAGCAGATTTAATTTATGTAAAATTATCTGACGAGCTTCAGCTATGGCATCTTTAGCGGCATACCAAGTATCAGGAGTAGCAGTCACTTCTTGAATGTAGGCAATTCCTTTTTCATCTAAGCTTGGCAATCTTAAAAAACTACCAGGTGGTAATAATTTATCGGCAGCAGGGCCGCCGTAGTAAATCGGCAAGCACCATGCTAGTAAAGCATCCCAAAGTTTTTCGCTAACATACCAATTATTATCGGCATAGTTTTCAATTGACAGATTGTAATAATATGGAGCCATGCCATACCATTTGTTACTTAGTTCTCCTAATGTTTTTGCCCATACAGGTAAGTCACGTCCATACAAATCAAACTTGATTTCACTAGATTGTAAGGATTGTAAAAAGCTTAAACGTTGGCGATGTTTTGCTGTCCGGCTAATTCCAGAAGTAATCCAACTGCATGGAGAAACTTTTACTGGGGGTGGCATTTCATTTAATTCCCGAAAGGAGTTGCTGTGATACCAAATAGCAGGCATATAGTCAGGAATCGGGGCAAAGTCTTCAGGGCCAGAAATGTAGCCGCAATATTTTTGAGCTTCTTGGTAGGTTTTTTTATGGTTTTCTGCAACTTCGTCTAGGGGTGGTTCTCTTAAGAGATAAATTATTCTTTCTTTGCTGACACCGCGTAGAAGAGTGTTGATGTTAAGTTCTGATTTTTGTTGTTTTTTACGAAATTTGTCTAACCAGGATTTCTGTTCGGGTGGTTTGGGAAAGTCATATTGATACATCAATAAAAAGTCTGGTTTTGATGCGAGTGCTTGAATTTGTATATTGCCCCATTTACCAAATTGATGGGGGGTTTGTTGCCACAGCCAATCACCTCTGTTTTCGAGTCCGCGATAGCTGCTAATCATACCAATGGTTTTTATATTCATAAGGTTTTTTTTAAACGAACCGCAAAGGACTCAAAGGACACGAAGAAAAGATTTAATGAAGTATGTAAGGCTAGTGTAGTAATTTATGCGATAAGTGGAGGACGTAGAGATTCATCGACGTAGCTAAGAATTTTTGCGGCTCGATTTTCCCAGGAAAATTGTTTCACAAATTCGATGATTTCTGAATAGCCGTCTATTTTTCTGGGATATTTTTCTAAAACTCGTTTGAGAGATTCAGCGAATTTAATGGGGTTATCTGGTTCGCACCAAGCTGCGATCGCCTGTGTATTGTTAAACTCTTTTAATGAGGGAATTTCTGTGGCCACAATGGGAGTTCCAGAGGCGAAGTAGTCAAATAATTTCAGGGGAGATGTGAAGGTTGCTGCTTGTCCAGAACAATGAGGATGAGCTAAAATATCTGCTGCTTGCAGTAAAGAAGCTAACTCATCGTGCAAGATGTAGCCCAGAAATATAATATTGTTGACTTGTTTTTCTTTTGCTATTTGTTGATAATGTTCTACTTCTTTTGGCTTACCACCTGCACAAGCAAATTGCACGTTTGGCATTTCTTTTGCAACTTCAATTAGGATATCAATGCCTTTAAATTGTTGTAGCGCTCCTGCATATACTACTAAATGAGATTGTGCATTTTTTAGGAGTTTCTCGCGCCATACTGCTGCTTTTTCTGGCTGTCTCAGCATAAACAAGCAATTGAAACCATTGTGTAGTCTGATCGTTTTTTCTGGTGGCATCCCATTGTTAATCATGCTTTCGCGGATAGTATCTACAACTGTGACAGCAATTTGAAATAGCGGACTTTTGACGATTTCTGGTTCAAATTTTTTATCTTCGTGGTGGTGATGTTCGTAAACTGCTGGAATGCCATTTTTAATTGCGGCTTTTACTAAATTCCAGTTGCGACTGTGGACAAGTTTAGTAGTGGGAAATATATGCAATGGAAAATAATATTTAGCGGCGATGGTATTAGAGTTAGTAAATTTATTATCGAAATAATCGATAGGCCAAGGCATGGGTAAGGGAGCGACTTTTAATTTGTGATGCAAGTTATAGTATTTGACGAGGTTTTCTGGTGCTTGCCTCGGTTGAAAGGGACGAGCTAAATTAACTGGATTAATAGTTTCTAATCCTTTATAGGGATAGACTAAAACGGTTGAATAACCCAAATTAGCGGCTCCATTGGCGGCATTTGTAGACTGTACTAAGTGAGCTTCTGGTTTGGGTAATTCTGATTGAATAAAGAAAATATAGTCTTTTTTTAAACTAGCATTTTTCATTAGTTTCTAATTGAATATTGTTCTCGAACTCTTTTAATTTATCAAGCAAATTTATGGCAGAATCATAGGCTTTGGCGATTAATTGATTATTGTCTTCAGGTGTGTCGGCTACAGTATCAGTTAAAGAGCGCAGAATTCCCGATATCATATTCAGGCGATCGCGGAACTCTTCAGAGATATGAGTGAAAGTTTTGTATTTAGTTGCGATACTATTATTCTCTTGGGTAAATGACAGAAATTTGCCTTTTAGTTGGAGGCTGAAAATATCATCAAAAACATCAATGGTGGTGAGAATTCTTAAGGCTGATGTATGAGATTGTTCAATTAATTCCTGCCGTTCTTGAGAATCTTCTACCATATCATCTAGTAAGAGAAGCAGGAAACCAAGCATTGAGTTAAGCTGCGTCCGAATTTCGTGAGAGATGCGGACTAAGCTTTGATGTTGTTTGTTAGCAGCTTCTGCGCGATCGCTAAATTGCATTGAGTAGAGGCGCGAGTAGTAACCACCTTTTTGTAAAAGTTCTTCATGGGTTCCTACTTCTACGACACGCCCTTGATCTAACACAGCAATTTGGTCGGCTTTTTGTACGGTAGAAAGGCGGTGAGCAATTACTAAAGTTGTGCGATCGCGGCTGAGGTCATCGAGTGCAGCCTGTACCAAGCGTTCAGAAACAGTATCTAATGCACTGGTGGCTTCGTCAAGAATCAGAATTTCTGGATTTTGTAACAATGCACGCGCGATCGCTAATCGTTGTCTTTGTCCGCCAGACAACATCACGCCGCGATCGCCGATGAGAGTGTCAAATCCTTGAGGTAATTTGCTGATAAACTCATAGGCATTTGCCCGCTTGGCTGCTGCGAGAATTTCATCCTTGGTAGCCTCGGGTCGCCCGTAGGCGATGTTATTCCCCACCGTATCGTTAAACAAAAAAGTGTCTTGACTGACGATTCCCATCTTGCTACGTAAAGATGCGATATCGAAGTCGCGCAAATCCTTCCCGTCGATAGTAATGCGGCCAGATAGAGGGTCATAAAATCTCGGTAAGAGGTCTGCAAGGGTTGATTTTCCGGCACCAGAACCACCGACTAAAGCCAGAGTCGTACCACGGGGTAAATATAAGTCCACATCCTTGAGTACCAACTTCTCATGACCGGGGTAAGTAAAGGAAAGAAAATCAAAATGCACTCCTTCCTCTAATTTTGTGTAGGGAATCTCACCCTTGGACATCAATGGTTTATCATCCCGATTTAAAAACTCTGTCACCATTGCCACACTGGCAGAGGTACTGGCAAAGGTACTGCGAATAGTATTTAACTGAGACACTAAGGGTAGCAGTCGCAGTAATATCAATAAATACGTAAGTAGTACAGTTGAAAGGGAAGCAACTTGGTTGGCAAAGAAAGTTTTACTCAGAAAAACAATCAACAGTAAGGCTGTAATTCCCATCACCTCACTCAAAGGTGCGATCGCTTCGGAATTCACCTGAGATTGGAAATCTGCTTTTTCCCTAGCGCGAATTAACTGATGAATTTTTTGATATTCTCTTTCTTCATTTCCCGTTGCCTTGACCAGTCTAATGCCATTCAGCAGTTCCAGCATTGCAATTGAATATGCTTTAGACATCTCACTGAGCTGCTTGCCAAATCTTTTAGAACGAGCAATGGCATACTGATTTACTACTGTCACCAAAGACAACAAAAACGTCGCTGCTATAGTTAATTGCCAAGAAATTGATAGCAACAAACCAACAAAAACTAAAATTGTAATTCCGAGAATTACTAGCTTTACCGTATTCCCGATTGCAGTTGCTGCCCGACCAATTTCTCCTCCAAGACGGTTGATTAAATCACCAACTTTCATCTTGGCGTAATAATCTATATCTATTTCTAGTAATAACTTTAGTCCTGCTTCTCGCATATCTGCTGTTAGCCTTCGGGTTAAAGAACTCGATGCTAACGCGCTAGTATATGTAGCTAAGTTTTTTAAGGAAATTGTGAATATAATTGCCCCAGCCATTACCACTATGCGGTAACTGTCTGGAATTTCCTCAAAAGGAGCCATAATTCCTTTAAGAATGCCAGGGGCTTTGGTTAAATCTACCTCTTGTCCCACAATTTTTAAAATTACCGGCACAATTAGAGCCGTACTGACACCATTAAATAAAGCTCCAGAAAATCCCAACGCTATCGTCAGAAGAATCAAACCTGGATAGGGTTTTGCAAATCTTAATAGTAGTTTTCTGGTAGACATTGGGTATTTGGATGGCAATTCATTATATTATTAGCATTAATCATCAATTTATAGCTATATTAGACCGTCTTGAAATAGATAAGAATAAATAATCATGTTTTTTATTTTGATGAAAGCATAACTATCAAATACTTCAGATCGTTGCCGAAAGTTTTCTGTTATTTTAATTCCCTAGTTGCTATCATCAAAACAAATAGCTTACAACCGAGTAATTACCGAGTTGAGAGTAGAAGCCATCGCCTCTATACTATATTTTTCGATACATCTTTGCCTTGCTTTAATACCTCTTACATTTGCTAAATCCAAATTCTGAAATATTAATTGAATTTGCTCGGCAATTTGTTCTGGACAAGCAGGTTCAACTAAATAACCAGTGTCACCTAAAATTTCAGGAATATCTCCTACACGCGTCGATAATACAGGTTTAGCCATTGCCATTCCATCTGTCAACTTGAGAGGAAATTGAGCGCGAGTTTCAGGGGTATCTCGCTGTGGAACAACAATAATATGAGCCGCAGCGACTACATCAGGCATGACATCAGATGGATAATTAGGAAGTTTAATAATCCAGCGTCCCCACTGTTGTTGAAGTTGCTCGTCATAATTATCATAGGGACTGCCACCAACAATCACCAGTTTTAAGTCTGGCTGATTAATTTTATCTAGTGCAATCAGAACATCTTCTAAACCTTTATAAGGTCTTGGCGCACCGGGAAACATCAAAACTCGATATTCTGATAAACCATAGCGACTTCTACTTTCTTCAGGATTATATCGAGCAGGATCGAATAAACAAGTATCCTTGCCATTAGGAACAGATATACCGCCAAAACGCTGCTGCAAAAAGCTAGTATGCACCGTCACTGCATCAGCTTGACTCACCAAATTTTCCATTAATTTCAAATACAACGGATGATGAGGTAATCTCAGCGCGCCATCTTTTTTTAGTAAATCTTTAGCTAGTTGTTTGAGTTGAGGACGATAATGCCATTTATCCCCACCATGCCAACTAAGTTCCCAGTCGTCTATATCTAGAATTACTGGTTTTTTGCTGTAGAGTTTCTTGAGAAGCGCTACACCAAAACTAGCTGGTTGAGGTTTAATTGCATAGATAATATCTCCATCAATAGCTTTTAAAATTTTTCTAATAGACTGAATAAAATTTGGATAATTTGCGCCTTCTACAGTATGTATTTTCGTTTCAGGAGGAATCGCTTTATACAATTCTTTGCCAAATAGAAAACCCAGTATTTCTACTTCATAACCCAACTGATTCAGGGCTGTTTGTAACAAAGATGCACGAATGAAACCATCATTGGTAGATAAATTCCAGACGAGTAGCGATACCTTAACTTTCTCTTTCATGATCGCCAGTTTCCTACTTATAAATCATTTCGTGCGCCAGGGATTTGTTACTTGATTAGGTAAAAATACTTTAGCAAATTTGTCAAATATTCTTGTGTACAAGGAACGAGTAATATTTTTGGCGTACTGAGGTCTGTAAGGATAAGTACAATGTAACACTTTAATTTCTTCGGTAATCTTGTAAGTATCCTTCCACTTACTGAGATAATTGTAAGCGGGTGATAGTATTTTCATCTTTGGTTTTACCGAAGCGATCGCAGAAGCAAAAGCCCCTTGATCTTTTAAAAGTAATTTATCTTGATTATTTTTGACAATCTCAAAATAATGTTTGAATTCGTCAAAAAATATCTTGGTTATTTCTGTTTTACGAAAAGCCATAAAACCGCCGTTATACTGCACGCTATCTTCCCGCAGTGGCAAACCTACAGATTGCAGAATTGGCAACACATCTGACAACATATCCTGTTGCTTTCCCCGTAATAAATTTGTCGCTTTAGGAATACTAGGTTGCACATCTTCAGTTAATAAAAAATCATAGTCTTCCAAATATTCAAATACATCATTAATATTGGATAATAAGCAAATATCAGAATCTAAGTATATCGTTTTATCAAATTCAGAAGCCGCATATAGAGCTAGTTTAGCCTGTCGCGATGCTAAGACAGTATTTTGATCGGCTGGTGCAGGTTTTAAAATTACATTTTTAAATACTTTGAGAAAAGGATAGAGGATTTTGGGAACGTGGTCAATTAAAATAATAATCGGTTCCTGATGAAATTTCCTGATCGCTGCTAAAAAATGGATACAATCTTGAAAAGAGTAAAGTCCTGTCAAAATCGTAATAAATCCTCTGGTTTGTGCTGTCATAAACTATTTTTATAATATTTTCTAGTTTAATTCTCTTATTCCTAAAAACTCTAGATACAAGATAAATAATGAAAATGATGTTTCTCTTGTTTGAAATTATAACAATGAGAGAATTTTATCTATAATACGTTTAATTTCATTTTCTAACTCACTATGGACGCTAATATAGATATAAGTACTATCGCTCATTATTTTTACTGAAATATGCAAATAATTATGTCTATATTTGTTGATTTTTAATAATTAAAAAGAGCCGTTAAGAACAATTTATTAACTCGTTATAATGCTGAATTTAGCTATTTTTTTAATTAAAAAATAACACAATAAATTTAACTTCGGATTTCCTTGACTTCCCAGAGAAATTTTACTGATAAATCAAGATTGTTTTTAGCAAGTTTTAGTGTATTTTAAGTACAAGTACGGTTGTATATTATCATGGCTAATGCTTTTTGACAGTTATAATAGACGAAATATCAATATTTGACATAACTTGATGTAAGTAATCCGGTTACTTACCAGAGTAGAGGATGCAAATAAATACCAAACAACTTGTAAGGGAGGCAAAGAAAATGCGGATAATCCGTCTTGAGGCACTCTCAGACAATTACATATTCTTGCTGCACGATAGCAAACACAATATTGCCGCTGTTGTCGATCCAGCCGAGGCTGAACCAGTATTAAAGAAACTTGCACAATTAAAAGCAGAGTTAGTTGCAATTTTTAATACCCACCACCACAATGACCATGTAGGTGGCAACAAGGAGTTAATACAACACTTCCCGAAAGTGATAGTTTACGGTGGAGCCGAGGATCGTGGGAGAATTCCCGGACAGCAGGTGTTTTTGCAACAAGGCGATCGCGTTGAATTTGGCGATCGCACAGGTGATGTTATTTTCGTACCTGGACATACCCGCGCTCACATCGCTTACTACTTTCCTCCCGCCATATTCGGCGAACCAGGCGAATTATTCTGTGGCGATACCCTGTTTGCTGGTGGTTGCGGTCGCCTGTTTGAAGGTACACCTACTCAAATGGTAAGTTCCCTAAATAAACTGCGCTCTCTACCAGATGATACCCATGTCTGGTGCGCCCACGAATATACCTTAAAAAATTTGCAATTTGCCCTCACTGTAGATAGTGAAAATACCGACTTACAAAAACGCTTTGATGAAGTGAAAGTTTACCGTAGCCGAGGAGAAGCCACCGTTCCCTCCTTGCTGGGTATCGAGAAGCGCACCAATCCCTTTTTACGCTGGGAGCAACCATCATTACAATCATCTGCCAAGAGTAGCGAGCCAGTGCAAACATTTGCCCGTATACGGGGAATGAAAGATAAATTTTAGTTATAAAGCAGTCACAATGAAAAATTATCGTAGAAAATTCTTAAAAAGAGCAGGATATACAACCCTTTCTACTTTATTGACGATGGGGTTTTTACAAAAAGATAAGCATAGCATGAATGCTGCTATGGCAAATTATATAAGTGCAAGTGTGAATTCTCCCCTTCGGCAATTAGCTGCCGCAAAAGGAAAGCGCTATGGGACAGCAATTTCTAGTGACGCTTTGCAAAAAGAGCCGGATTACGCTAAATTAATTGCCCGCGAATGTTCGATCGCAACACCGAATGGTGAATTAAAATGGAGCGGCACTGAACCAGAGCCAGGATATTTTACGTTTGAATTAGCAGATGCGATCGCCAATTTCTGCCAAAAGCATAATATGACAATGCATGGTCATACTCTTTTTTGGCACTTGTCAAAACCAGACTGGGTTCCTTACCCCCCTACTCTTAAAATGCTCGAACGCCATGTTACTGGTGTTATGGGGCATTATCGCAAGAGTCCGGTTTTAAAATCTTGGGATATTGCCAATGAAATTATCGCTGATACTCCGGATGGAACTGACAACCGCTATGGTTTGCGTAGAGGAGTAAAACCAGAATTGATTCGAGATTTGTTTGTAATTGCGGCTGAAGTTGATAGAAATAAAAAATTTTGTCTCAATGATTTTGGTATTGAAGGCGCTACATGGAAGTCAGACCATTATTTAAAAATGGTGGAATACCTGAAAAATAATGGAGTTAAACTTGACTGGGCAGGTCTGCAATCGCATTTATGGTTTTCTAAGAATTATCCTTTTGACGAGAAAGGATTTAGTAGCGTCTTAAAACGGCTAAAAGACTTGGAAGTTAAACCAGTAATCACTGAATTAGATGTTATTATTGATACGCCATTTCCTGATAGTATCGAAAAGCTCGATCAAATGATAGCGGATGGTTACAAGCGATTTCTTGAGCTGTGCTTTGCAGGTGGAGTTGATACCGTGATTACATGGGGGATTACCGATCGTCACACCTGGATACGTTATCCTCAATGGATGCCACAAAAATACAAGGATAATCCAGAGTTCCAGAAGTTTCTGCGTCCGCTTCCCTTCGATGAGAAGCTGCAACCTAAACTTGCCCGCAATGCCATTGCTCAGGCTTTACAGCAAGCACCTCCTTCATGATGTAGAAAATGACGCTAATTGTGACTTTTTAAAGGTTGGTTTGAATACTCGTATTTTCAGGGTTATATTGCAGAGTACCAGGAGATTAAAACTGCGATCGCAGTTCTAATCTCCTGAACAGTAGCCTATTAATAGTAATAAAATCCATTTTGAATCACTAAGACAGGTGTAATATCAGATAAACCCATCAAGACATTTTCAATAGCGATTGGATAGTGCTAAGTTACACTGTTGACACCAAGTTCAGCAATTTAGGGGAAGCAGCACGTAGATGACTTCACTCAAGTCATTTTTATAGTTTAATAATGTCGCTCAAACCAAACTGCTAATTGTAGCATGATTTGCGTAACCTTTTTGGTTTGGAGTAGACTGTAATTAATGGGCACCTGTCTTTTGCAAAACAACCTTAAAAGTTTGCAACAAAATTTTTAAATCGAGCCATATCGACCAATTTTCAATGTAATCCATATCTAATTTGAATGCGTCTTGAAAATTATCAATATTTGAACGTCCGGAAACCTGCCACAAGCCAGTTATACCAGGCAGAACTTCTTGGCGAATAAAATGATTTGTTTTAAACTTCTTGACATCGCGGATAGGTAAAGGTCGAGGGCCGACAAGACTCATTTCTCCAACGAAAACATTAAACAGTTGCGGCAATTCATCCAAACTGTAAAGGCGCAAGAATTTGCCAACTCTTGTAATGCGAGGGTCATCTTTCATTTTAAAAAAAACACCATCTTTCATTTCATTTTTTGCTTCTAAAGAGGCTTGAATTTTTTCGGCATTTGTAACCATTGTCCGGAATTTCCAAATCTGAAATTCTTTACCATGTAACCCAATACGTTTTTGTCTGAAAAATATCGGGCCTGGAGAATCTAACTTAATTATCAGAGCAATCAACAAATATACAGGGAAAAGCAGGAAAATTAAAATACTGGAAAAACAAAGATCAAAAAATCGCTTCATCCAAAAATCACTACCAACAATTATTGGCGCAGGAATGGTTGGATAAAAAACTTCTCCAATCATGTCAAAAGTAGATTTAGGAAGAGAAAATTCACTCATTGTTGGCAGCATCCGAAGGGTAATGCCAGCATTATAGAAATACCAGCAAAGGAACAAACGATTTTTGATGGTATCCCAAGAAACAAAAACTTCATCTATGTTTTGACTGCGAAGATATTCAAAAGTTGTTTCTCTGTTAGCCAAATCTAGACATTTAGAGTTCGCATAACCTTGAATTGCAAAGTAATTTTGCCTTTCAAGCAATCTGATATAATAAGGTTCTTTTTCTTGCTCGTCAGCAATGATAAAAATTCGATGACGTATTGCACCTTTGTGACGTACAAAGTTAGTGAAAAAATTAAATAAAGAACGAAAAGCACAGACGAAGACTACAGACAACAACCAATATAGAAGAAAAGTGGAATATGAAAAATAGCTATTTTGTTTATAGAGAAAGTCTATAAATAATAAAAGTAGAGATGACAAAGAAATTGCTTTAATGATACCTAAGTAGTTCCGACGATAAATACCTGCTTTATAAAGGCTTGTTGTGTAAAATATAGCAATTGTCAAGCTCATATTTAGCAGCATAAACGATAAATTTTGTAGCGACAAAAACTTAAACGATGTACCATATAAAACTGCTAACTTCCATGCAAAGCTTATAAATATTGCGTCTAGAAACATAAGTATTACTACACGCATTAGTCTGATAAATAATCCTCTCTGTATCCTTACACTTTTAGCAGAACGTAAGTCAGGTTTTAAACTCTCTATCGAAATATTGCTGGAAACCATAATTAGAAGACCTCCTAATGTTAATAATAAAATCTGGAGCTAATACCAATTCACAATTCGCAATTCGCAATTTGCAATTAAAAAACTTAGATGCAGCAAGGCTTTCAGGGTTTACATCTGTTTCATAATTTTAGTGAATTGGTATAACAGATGATTTTAATAAAATTGATTACCAAAAAATACCAGATGTAATGTTTTGAGCTACGCAAACTATATTCACATCCAAGTTAATAGAAAGCTTTAAAAACTATTTTTGACACAAAATTAAACTTTTTGCTAAATCAAAAAACTTATCTATTTTGATGTGACTTTAAGAAACAATATTTACGAGTATCAGAATTCAATAAAAGTACTGCCTAACTAATAATTCAGCTTTACAAATAGCAATACTTTACTTTATTTGCTCTGACGAACTCCAAATTTCTCGTAACAATAAGGTGCATACAAACCAAGGCTCAAGTAAGTAACGCCTCCAAAGTCTTCTTGGTTCACTAAACAACCGATACAACCATTCCAACCCCAGTTTTCCCATCCAGCGAGGAGGAGTGGGTATTGCTCCTGCTACATAGTCGATGCAGGCTCCACTAGTCAAAATAGCGTTGGTATGAATACGTTCAAGATTTTTGGAAATCCAATGTTCTTGACGTGGCATACCCATACCTACCATTAATACATGAGGTTTGTAAGCATTAATGGCAGCTAGAGTAGCAAGATTTTCTTGACTATCTTGACTCATGTCAAAGTAGCCATGCGCGCAAGCAATCTGTAAACCAGGAAACTTCTGGCGCAAAATACTTGCTCCTTGTTCAACAACTCTTGGCTTTGAACCTAGATAGAATACACGCCAGCCTTTATTAGCTACTTCCGCCATCAGAGGCCATACCCAGTCAGCATAGGTTACTCTTTGTTCTCTTTTAATGGGAAAACCTAACAGCTTTCCAATAAGCACTAGAGGCATACCATCAATATGGATATATTCTGCCTTGGCATAAAAAGCTTGCATTTTTGGATCGTTATGGAATAGATAAAGACTATGCAAGTTGTGATTAGCAATAATCCATTTCTGATTTTGTTCAATAGATTCTTCAATCAACAAATTCAACTCGGGGATAGAGAGTGCATCCACTTGAACACCAAGAAGTTTGTAAGATGAAGTCCGTATCATAAATGTTTTTAGTATTAGATTTTATGAGTAAACGCTTAATACTACTGAGGATGCGTTCGTCGAAGACGTTGCCGAAGGCATCGCTGTTTTTTCAATATTTGTTCGGCATCTTCAACTAAGTTCTGTACTCTAGCAGCCCAACTGTGATGATTTACTATCTCAATGCGAGCAAATTGTCCCATTTCTGGTAGTGCTTCTCTTTTCTGATAAGCTTCCAATAAGGTACGTTTTAAATCATCTTTATCACCTGGTTTAAATAGGAAACCTGTTTTGCGATCGCAAATCAACCGCTTAGCATCTTCAAAAGCTGATGCTATAACTGGTTTAGCCATTGCCATATATTCATAAAGTTTCATAGGTGACAGATACATTTTTCCCATTTGTAGTTGAACTTGTCCAGAGTAACCAACATCAAATCCAGCGATATACTGGGGTACTTCTTGCCAAGAAACTCGACCTATAAAAGCTACATAAGGCGAAATGTCTAATTCTTGACTCTGCTTTTCCCAAGCAGATTTCATTGCACCATCGCCTACTACTACCAGCGAAATATCTAAGCCTTCTGCTCGTAATTCAGATATTGTTTCTAGTAATAAATCTAAACCCGACCAAGCATATAAACTACCTATAAAACCTATAATAAAACTTGAAAATATTCGCTTTGGTACATGTAGTTCAGGATTAATAAAGTCAATATCAACTCCGTTTGGTATCAAGACAATTTTTTCACTTGAAATACCAAAATCCCGTACTAAAATTTCTTTTAAAGTTTCACTTACACAGGCTAAAACATCGCATTTTTGATATGCTCTGATTTCCATCCATTGAGCTAATCTATCTAGGATCAATGCTTTTCGTTCTGCTTTTGCTTCATAAAAAAGTAATGCTTCAGCTTGTAAAATCCAAGGTGTTCCCTGACGTTGGAATATCCAGCCCAGACATTGCAAAGTCGCAGCGTACTCATACACCCAATCAACTTGATTTTTAAGTTCTTGGTAGCTTCTCCAAGAGTTAATGACACCAAGTCCGAGACGCATAAAATCTACTGCTAACGTGTAGAAAAATCCTTTGCTGATTAATTCACCAGAACCATTCGCCGACCATTTTTTTGAAACTTTATCTCCTACAATAAATGTTTCGATTTTCCATTCAAGTGTTTTAAAGCCCTTTAGGATTCCTAAAACTCGGGAACGGGGTCCAGACATCTCTGCATCAGGATGTGTTGAAATCCGAGGTGCTGCCACTAAAAAACCAAGCCGTCGCTGCATTTTGGACTCCTTAAGGTTGCGAACTACTTTGTGGAATTTTTTCTGCAAATGTGGGAGATGCAGCCAAGTTTTTGTAACCAATAATGGCTCGTAAATAAGGTAAAAACCAATAAATTACCCAGAACAACCCAGAGTGCCGACGACAGAATGCAGTCCAAGGTTTGAGCGGAAATGCTTTGACTTGAATTACTTTTTTTAAGCGTTCTAAAACAGATAATTTTGTATCTACCCAACTGTTGCGGATTGAGTTTTTACTACAGGTTCCGACATATCCAGGTACAACCCATATCGAGCAACCATTCTTTCTTGCTCTCAAACCATAATCTAGGTCTCCTAAACTGTGGATAAATGCTGCATCAAGATTCCCTACTTTTTTTACAACCGCACGAGGAACTAGCACGCAGTTGCCAAACATCGTGTCACATTCTTGAATAACCTCAGTTGAGCCTAAAAATTCATATTTATTAGAGTACCATTTGCGAGATTTCATTGCGCCGCCGTATGAAGCTTCTCTTGTTATTAAATCTTGAGTCGTACCAACTAATATTGAATTTTCTCGACCAGATTCTAATAATTTCTGATGAATCGTCAATAGGCGTTCCAAGGTATTTGATTCTAGTATTGTGTCGTCATTCAACCAGAGATAATAGTCATAATCTTTTTGCATTGCTTCAGCAAACGCTAGTCTCATACCTCCTACCCAGAATAGATTTCCATTGCCTTGAAGAATCTGGACTTGTGGATAAAAAACTTTCACTGCCTTTGAAGTACCGTCAGAACTTCCATCATCGGTTAAGTAAACATCAAAAGACTTTGTTTGTTGATATAATGAGTGCAGACAATTTAGAGTTGTTTCACGCCTGTTAAAACAAGTCATTATTACTGCTAACTGTGGTTGCTTCATAGAATATCTTTTATTATATTAATCTAATTGGTTTAAACATAAATTAAAGTTTTATTTACTTTTTTATATAGAAAAAAGCTCCTGAAAATCTTTCCAATTAAATTTATGCAAGTCTTCTAATTTGATATATCGAGATTGGATACCATGAGGCGCAGCAAAGTATTTTTCCCTCATTGCATCTGGTTGTATTTTTCTACCACCTTCTTGTTCAATAAGATTAGCTATATAAGTGCAATAAGCTAATCTCCAATGATTCATTTTTTTCAGCGTTTGTTCTCGAATATATTTTTGGTCAGGTGCTAACTGTTTTAAAGTTTGCACAGCTTCAGCGACTTTCTCAGCTTCTGAAGGGACAATAATAGAATTCTCAGGAGTAAAGAATTCATCTCGTCCACCCTTACTTGGAGTACTCACAACAGGAATTCCGCACAGTAGGTACTCGCTTGATGCTAGATTTGCTCCTTCGACTGCTGAAAGAATCAAACCGACATAGGACTGGTTATACTTCTTTGCTAACTCTGTACGTGCAATAAACTCTTTGTTGAAATCTGCGTGTTTCAATTCTGGACAGAATTCATGTAAGTCACCACCATAAGATACAACCATCAATTTTTCTATGTTTTTTGCCAGCCAAAGACGCTTGGATTGATTGAGTTGTGCTGTGTATATTGCATCATAAAGCTTTGGTTGATCGATAACTTGATACAAGTATTCATTAATATAAAAATTTTGGTTGAAGTGCGCTCCGCGAATTAAAAAACGTTTTCGCAATTCTTCTTCATCTGACGCATTTACCATTAAGTGATGCGTTCTTCCCTCAACGCCATGTAAGGTTGCCTTTATCTTTCTTAACAACATTTGCTTAGGTGTTCCACACCACCCAGGGA
The DNA here is from genome assembly GCF_034531165.2 of Dendronalium sp. ChiSLP03b. Taxonomy (NCBI): domain Bacteria; kingdom Bacillati; phylum Cyanobacteriota; class Cyanophyceae; order Nostocales; family Nostocaceae; genus Dendronalium; species Dendronalium sp. ChiSLP03b. The sequence goes on from NZ_JAVRBR020000089.1 coordinate 33,953, forward strand.
TATGTTCTAAAACGTGTTTAGGACGAAACCATTTAGGTAGAGGTCGATATGTAATTTTGCCTTGCTCGTAAACCGCTCCCCCCAAAAAAGGATAGCTTCCAAGAAAGGAAACAATCAGCGGTCGAGTACTAAAGATATAAAACCCGTGAAATAACATTTAAATGCTTTTCCTCAATTAAAAGATAATATTAATCATTTAAAAGTTTGCAATTTTTTCTATCCAATTACTCACTTGAATATTCAACTTAAACACGCGGAGCTTTTGTTCTATTTTTCTCACAGTCAACATATATCGGTGCATCACTGATGTGCGCGGCATCTTATGTCTGACAACTCCATCGCATAACCATTGATATTTATCTGAATTTCGATTAAAGTTTTTTAGGTTTTTAATTTGTGCATTCCAATCGTTATAGAAAAACAAATTGAAATAATGTATCGACACTATGTCATCCCAAGCTTTAAGTCGTGATTCTTTAGATAAGCGATTGTGTAAAGGTAATGGGTAACTATATGCAGAATCAAAATGAGAAATATTTTCTTCCAGCGAGCATAAAGTTACAGATAAGACTGACTGTTCCACAAAGTAAATCCCTTGAGGAGGAGTAATGTTTGTATGCATTACCTTCTCAAAGTTTTCTTTCCAGGCAGTAAATATACCTGCGCTCCTTCTGACAGCAACCAAACCAGAATTCCAATAGGCTCTGATTCGTTTATTACCAATTGGTGTGTTAACAAATAACTCACGCTTGACCCCCAGCACTGCGTATAGTTTTTGCCAGTACCATTCTTGAGGGTCTTGAGGACCTGTAGAACCAACTCCTTGACCATACTCAGGATGTATTCGGATGTTACAATTTGCTGGCAACAAAAATTCTTTGGGTTCAGCAAAAAAGCATTTATCGCTATCTAGAAAAACTAATATTTCTGCATCAATATTTTGTTCTGCATAGGCACAAACTAGTGGTTTGTTGGCTAAATAATATTCATGGAATTCCTGATTGATGGGAACTTGTTGGTGAGTAACCTGCAATTCTTCAAATGCTTGTTGTGTATGCTTTGATATCGGTTCACCTACTCTAGGATGAAAACTATATATAGGTGTGTCTTTTAATTCCCCGCAGAACTGACGAATACTTTCTGCAAGCATTAAAGATTGGCCTTCTAAACGACCAGGTTCTGTACAAATTACAAAAGCTATAGGTATTGTCATAGCGGGTATTTATTAAATCAAATACTATGTAAAGATTTATTTGTTATCTTCAATATTTCCTGAAACAAGGCTGAATAACGACGAGCTTGGAGTTCTAGAGTAAATTCTCTTTCTGCTTTCTCACGAGCATAGAATGACAGTTTTTGCAGCCTCTCTTCATTTTCAAGTACCCAGGTAATTCCTTTAGCTAAATCCTCAACTTCATAAGGGTTAGCCAAATAACCGTTTTGTTGATGGTCAACAATATCTTTTAGACCAGTAGAATTAAAAGCCACAATTGGAGTACTACAAGCGAGTGATTCAGAAGCTGTCTGTCCAAAAGACTCTTGCAGAGACGGTACAAGCATTAAATCAGCTGCTGAGTAAACAGTTGCTAGAGATATATCATCGTGTAAGTGCCCTAAATAGTGTGTTTTGAAGCCCAAAAAAGGTGGATTTTTGGGTTGAGATGCACCGAAAATCACCACCTCTAAGTTATCCTTCCAGCCAGACTGGCTTAATTCTTGTAGAGCTGGTTGCAACAGATGAAACCCTTTATTTCTATCGCTTGTTGCTTCTATCGCTCCAAAGAGAATCAGCTTTTTATCTTGAGGTAGATTGAGTGCTTCGCGTGCAAAATGTTGATTGATAGGTCGATATTTTTGAGTATCCAACCCGTGGGGAATCACCTCGATTTGCAAATTCTCAAATAAAGGACTAGAACGAGCGCACTGCGCTAACCAGTGACTTGGTGAAACTAAAGTTAAATTCAAATTTTTCCAAGCTTGTTCTTTGCGTTGCCATACCCAACGGGATAAATCCCATTCTTTACCACTGTTGAGTTGAGGACAAGCTCCACAAGAAACTTTGTAGCGATCGCATTCTCCAGTAACGTGACACCCTCCAGTAAATGCCCACATATCATGGAGAGTCCAAACTAGAGGACGCTTCAGCTTACCGAAGGTCTCTATTTGCATGAAACCTGCGCTAATCCAATGCAAATTGATTATGTCTGGATTAATCTGAGTAACTTGATGAATAACTCTATCTGGCAACCATTGAATGAAGAATGGAGTATTTTTCTTCTGACGATAAAGCTTTAACGGTAAAGCTTCAAATGTCAACTTTGCTTTGGCGATGCCTTGAAATAGTCTAATCTCAGGTGCAATTACTGTTTTATCGTTACTATATTTTTCATGGACTAGCATTTGTGACTGTAGTCCTGTATTCTGTAAACCTGTGTGCAAGCGATACGCAGCCCTCGCTGCACCTCCACCAATATCATGTGTACTAAGATGTAAAATTTTCATTTTTATTAACCTCTTGATTGCTAAAATTAGTTGCGATTGTCATCAAAGCTAATCCATCAGGTTTAGTTTGATGATTTCGTTGATAATCAAGAGTCAAAGATAGGTAAGTTGTGACATACATCAACCAATTCCAACTGGGAGTTAACAATCTGGCTTCTGAAAAATTTACAATGACAATGATGATTAGCATCTGCATTGGCCAATAATCTTCTGGCTTTTTTGCCACTGAAACAATTCGCGTCAATGCCATAACAAAAAACCTGATAAAACCTGCTGCAAAAATTAAAAAACCCAAGAATCCTAATTCCAACAGTAGTTCTAAAAAGCCATTGTGAGCATTACTAGCCCATTCATAAGTAGCTCTCAGATTAGATGCGGCAGGACTAGTCCAAAATCCATAATATCCATAGCCTAGCAAAGGCCTTTCCCAAACCTTATAAATTACTGCTTCCCAGAGGTCAGAACGTCCATTAAAAGTAAGGTCTTTACCAGAAGCACCTACTAAAGCTTCAACATTATTCATAAGTAATATTGAAAAACTTATGAGTAACATTAAAGCTAAATTAATCATAATAAATTGTAATTTATAGTTAGTCTTTTTAAAAAATCTGTAGAAAGGTAAAAGTAATAACATTGTCAATAAGATCGTCAAAGATGTTGTTGAACGTGAGAGGATAATTAAGCTTATAGATATTCCACATAGTGTCCACATCAACCAGCGATATCGATTGCTACTAAGAGCAAGGTGTAAAAAAACTCCTGCACTCCAAGCCATCATGTATCCTAATTCATTTTTATGACCATAAATTCCGCTCCACATACCTGCTAATTCAGGTGCTTGGTGAATATAACCTGGCATTAATGCAGAAAATAACATAGATAATGATGCGGCTATACCAAGTGCCCAAGCTATTAGCCTCATTTGTTCCCTAAGGGAATAACGCATTGCTAAATATATTGCAAGTAAATATATTCTGATTAAGCCTTTTGCATAGGTAAGACCAGACCTAAGGTCTTCTGACCACAAAAGAGAAAATATCACTAATGCTAGTAAAACAAACTGTAATGGACTTCTAGTCATAACATATAAAAAACCTTTCCAATAGGAAAGTATGAAAAAAAACAGGATTAAATATGAAATTGCATTGAATAAAGTATCTAGCTTATCGCCTCCTATAGGAGACAGAGAAATTTCTTGTGCAGGTTGTATTGTTAATGCCCCTACAGAAATAAGTAATAGTAAGATAGTTAATATTTTTTCTCGTAGTTTTATATTCATTATTGATATCTAATTTATTTATTAATTTCCTATTTTTTGACCTTTGTATAATTCAATTTTTTCTTTAATTCCTCCTTGAAAATATCCAGTTTAGTAGCTTTATAAACTGTTTTTTGTGTAACAATATCTGCTTCTACATTACGTAGAATATAAGGTGGATGTTTTAAAGGAAATTCCATTGTTTGTGTTGGTATATTTATGAAAGAAAATTTTTGATTAGAAGTAAAATGAGTTGCATCAGCACCAACACCAACATTAGAAACTAAATTTACATTGGGAATAATACTTAAACTACCCTGCATCCAGCAAGCGAATGTCCATTGGTAATCCCAAGTGATGCCTGTAGGATTGTCATAAACAGACTGAAATGTTCTTTGCCAATAATTCACTGCTTTCGGGTCTATAAGAATGTCTTGTAAAAGATTTTCGGCTTGCACTTCTTTCCAAAGTTTGATGCTTAAATCGTAATGTTGCCAAGCACGTCTCCAAGTTGCCCAACCCCAGCAGTGACTGTAACGAGAAAAATAATAACTATAATTTGTACGTCTACGTCCAGATTGAACATTTTGAGCAGAAATAGTAGATACTCTAGTATCGTTTTTATATTTTTTCAGCAATTCCTCAGAAAATCTAAAAAAGCTGATATCAGGAATACAATCGTCTTCTAAAATAATTGTCTCTTCGACATTACTAAAGACCCAATTTAAGCCACTAGATACTCGTTTCGCACAGCCTAGGTTAATATCTGAATAATTCTTGATAACTTCGCAATCCCAGTCTACTCTTTCAATAATTGCCCTTGTTGCTTCACACTTCTCTGCCTCACCTTCGTGGTCATTCCGAGGGCCATCTGCAATTACAAAAAGGTTTCTTGGTTTTGCTTGGCGAATGGCCTGAAAAACTTTTTCTGTTGTTTGTGGACGTTTAAAAATAATAAAAGTTACTGGTGTTTGCATATTGAATTGATTGGACTACTTTTATCAATATAGAAAGGTTAGAGTAAAAGCGATTGCTAGATATCAATATTTATAAAAACGCAGAAGCGACTGCACCTGAATCTTAAATAATTTTTGGGTTCTTTTATCAAATCCATTGGATAAAAAAGCCGCAATAGCTTGAGATATTATTGTTGCGATCGCAGCACCAAAGCCTGCATATTTAGGAATCAACAATAAGTTGAGAATAATATTGAATATAGCCCCACTTAAAGTCTTACCTAAAGAAACATGGTTCAACCCTTCAGCAATAAACCAAGGTGATGTTGCAAGACCCATAAACACAAACAAAGAAGTCCAGATATGAACCGCTAATATTGACCCAGCTTCTGCATATCCACTTCCAAACATCACTATAATTATTGTGTTTGACAAGAACGTCATTGGCAAGGCAATTGCCAGAGATATACATATCAATAGACGAAGTAATTGTCCTATCCGCTGATAGTAAACACTTTCTGATTTTTCCTTAGCTGCATAAATTGAAGGAGCAACAGAAGAGACAATAGCTGCCGGAATAAAATACCAAATTTCAGAAATACGGACAGCAGCAGAATAAATTCCTACCTCTTTATCTCCTATCATTTGACCTAACATTATTTGATCGATTCTCATAAAAATCAGGATAGCGAACCCTGAAAAAATTAAGGGTAAACTCTCTTTTAAAAGGGTTTTGGCAACAGTAGAACTCCACCTCCATAACCAAAACGAAAACCCTTTAACTTGGTAAACAATCATTAAACCAATAGCACTCATCACAAATTCTGCTAATGTCACCCAAGCAAAAGCTAACAATGGTGCTTTTGTTAAAATCAGTGCTATCTTGATCAAACTATTTAGTATAAACGCTATGTTTTTAGCGATTACAGTGTATTTTGACTGTACTTGTGATTGAAACCATAGCTCGATAGTATCAGCAGCCCTAAAAATTCCTGTGATTGCTAAAATTGCAACTAGTAATATCTTCAGACTTTCACGCTCACCTAAGAACAACACACTACCGATTGCTACTAATACAGAGACAATTCCACCCAGTAACTTTAACCAAAAAGTCGTTCCTAAAATTTCTTCTTTGTTTGATGATTTACGGATAATATGACGAACTACTACATCGTCCAAACCCAGAGTAAAAATTGGACTAAATAAGCTGACAAAGGCTAATGCATAGTTAAATAGACCATACTGCTGTACTCCTAAATAACGAGCTATCCATACCCCTATAACTAAGCTTGCACCCATACGTAGAATACGGTCAGCAAACAACCAACCTGTATTAGCGATAATTGCATGCAGCCCAGAATGAGATTTAAATTTTGATAAGTTTTGAAGTTTCAATTTACTCAGCATTGCTTTGTAATTTCAGCATTTAATACTTTTTCTCTATGAATCTTCATCACGTAAACTTTTGCTAGCTTGCTAAATTTCCAAAAATAACTAAATTAATTAGGTTTTTCCATACATAATAATTAATAGACCTCTTGCAAAAGTCAGTTTTAACATGTCACTAACTACTTATCACACCTTTGTTTACCATTTATGCAATAAGTCTAATAATTATGAGATTTTGAACTTCCCAGTAATCAAAATTTTTAATAAATAGCTGAATAACAAAATGACCCCTTTAATTTTCCAATAAAAATTATGCTCAAATAAAAAAATTATTTTAAAATAAGAGATAAAATCTTGAATGTTTAGACATGGTATTGTTTTGATTTCGTTCAAACATGTAAAAGCTAATAATGACGGCAAACTAAGATTATTTTTTTGCATGATGTAATTAAATAAGGAATTGCGTTTCCAAAATCTCTTATATTCATAATTTTTATCTGTATCTAAAAATTTCTTATTATGATATTGATTAGTTTGATGTATTCTATACCTTACTAAAGGTTTAGATATATAAAACTTTTTTGCTCCTACCAAAGAAGCTCCCCATACTAGGCAGTCATCAGCCCTAACACGCCAATCTTCTATATCTGGAATGGGTAAAATTTTTTTGATTATTTCTTTACGAATGGATAATGTTGATGTTATAGATCCAATCCATTCACCAGTACATAAAGTTCTAATTACTGAATAACCTAAATCTAAATCTACTTCATAATTTTGAAATGTTCCTTCTACTGAGCCAAATTTTTTATATGCACAGAATATAAAATCACATTCATTACGCCTGTCGTAAAAGTTTAGAGTTGTTTCTAAATATTGAGGTTCATAGATATCATCAGCATCTAAAAAAAAGATAATATCCCCAGTTGCAGCTAGGAAAGCTTCGTTAAAGGATGATAATTGTCCTTGATTTTTTTCTTTTAATATATATTTAACATTGTTTTCTTGAGCAAACTTAGCTATTACTTCCGCAGAATTATCTGTGGATGCATCATCAACAATAATAATTTCATCAAATTTAACTGTTTGATTTAAGGCGCTATTAACTGCCTCTGATAGAAATTCAGCATAATTGTAATTATTAATTAAACAAGACGTTTTGATTTTATTTGTATTCATATGAAAGTGCCTTGTTAAGAAACAAAAAGTATAGTAAAAGGCAATGGAACGTACTAAATCACCATGACTAAATATTTTTTGTCATGTTTCGTAAACACAGATAGCACTTATTGGGAAAATACACTTATCAAACTCAAACACCAATACTTAGAGCGATTATTCCTATAATTCATCTATTGATATTATGTTGAAAATGTAAAATGGGAATAATCGCAAAAATTAATATTAATGATTTTCGCGCTCGTTATCTTTGCGAGAAATTAATGATTTTGGGGCGATTTTTTTTAAACCACCAGATACTGAACTTTGTTCGAGTTGTTGTCTTTTGGTGTAGTAAAAATAATTGTCAGGCTCACTTTTAACATTCACACCATTTATAACTATGCCTAAAACTTTCTGACCTGATTGAGTCAAAAAGTCTTTAGCCGAATTGGCACGATCCAAGTCAACTACTCCAGGACGAACGACTAATAAGATACCGTCAGTGAGGCTACTTAAAACAGCAGCATCTGGGATTCCTGACAGAGGCGGCGTATCAAAAATAATGAAGTCGTAATCTCTACCAAAGCTACTAATCAATTTTGTCATGCTTTGAGAATCTAGCATTGCCACTGGATTGGGAGGTAAAGTTCCGCAAGTAAGAACCTCCAGATTAGGCATCACTTCTTGCACCGCTTCATCTAAAGAAACTTGACCAATAATGACATTACTGAGTCCAACTGTATTTTTTAGTTCCCAGATATGATGCTGTATGGGATGGCGCATATCTGTATCTACCAACAATACGCGACGACCTGCTTGAGCCATAGTTACAGCTAAATTTGCAGATACTTCAGACTTGCCTTCCTTGGGAACAGAACTTGTAACTACAATGCTTTTGAGCGGTTTGTCAGAACAGAGGAACTTCAAGTTGACTTGCAGTATTTGGTACGCGTCACCAAGAGGGAAGTAAGGAATATCTCTGCCAATAATTTTAGGAATAGGTCTATCAAGTCCTGCTATGGAAGAATGTTCTTTACCATTTCTGCCTAATGTCGGAATGACTCCCAAAACAGTATATCTCAAGACTTCTTTAGCTTCTTTGACCGTCTTCACCGAGCGGTCTATCAAGTCTAAACTAAAAGCAGCAATAATACCTAAGAAAAAACCAATTGCTCCCCCACCAACAATAAACAGGAGTTTGCGAGGACCTTCTGGTTTATCAGGTATTAAGGCGTAGGAAATAACACGCGCATTGGGAATCTTTTGATTTTGTGCGATGTCAATTTCTTGGCGTTTCTTTAAAAGCGTTTCGTAAGTCGTTTGAGCTGCTTTCAGTCTTCGTTCGAGTTCTCGCTGAGTTTGCTCTAACTTAGGTAAATAATTTGCTCGTCTGGCGTAGGCATATCGCTGTTGCAAGAGTGTGTTAATTTGTCTCTCTAGACCGACGCCCTGTGCCTCTGCACGAGTAATATCTGCAATTAAGCTTTGCCGTAGTTGTCCAACTTGTAAACTTCCCTCTGTTACTTGTGCTTCACCTGCTACTTGTTCTGTCCGCTCTTTTAGTAAGCTCCTAAGAGCTGTAACTTTTTCTTCTAAGTTAATAATTGTAGGGTGTCCAGATTGAAAACGAGTCCGCTCTAGTGCCAGTTGACTCTCAGCTTCTTGGAGTTGGGCAAGCACTTTTTGAACTCCAGGTGCTTGACTCAATTCAGATGCGATTACACCTTGCTGTGAATTTACCTGAGCTTGAGCGCGTAACTGTTCTAAGCGACCTTTGACATCATCAAGTTGAGCTTGAGCTTGATAAATTTGGTTGTCTAACTTGGAAATCGTATCGACTGCTGCACTTGCTTCTTGATCCAGGACAATAACTTTATTCTTTTCTTTAAATAGCCGCAGTTGTGATTCCGCTCTGCTAACAATTTCCTCGGCTTTAGGTAGTTCCGCGACAAGAACCTGTTTGGCTGCAAATGCTTCGTTCTGATTCGCCTTGATATTTAGGTCGATATAATTGTCAATTACTTGGTTGATGATTTTGGCAGCTAGTTCAGGATTATTGCTTTGATAAGAAAGCTGCACAACATCGGTACCTTTGATTCCTTCTACCTTTAGCTGTTGTGCCAAGTCTCGAATAGATAACAGTTTTCCATGATTATCTGTGAGGTTGAGTTCTTTAATTGTTTTCTCCAGTACTGGATTTGAGCCAACAATTTTCACCTGAGTTTCCAGGGGATTGTCGTTCACATTCAAAGCTTCCAAACGTCCTATGTCTTCTGGTAACCCTGTGAGTGAGGAAGTGCGATTGGTTTTAATCATCAAACTTCCTTCTGCCTTATATGAGGGCTTTAGTGAAAATGCATACAAGCATCCAAGGGTAACGGCTATGCTAAAAATTCCGATTACAGTTAGCCAACGCCGTTGTAAAACCTCTAAATATTTCTGAATGTTTACTTCTTCAACGTTTGGTAAAGATTCCATCGTCATACAAATATAAAAAGACTGTTGACAGCAGATTTTTATCAGTATTTCCCATCGATAGCACTATAATCGACTTCGGGATAGTAATATTTGCGTTCACTGTCAGCTAATACCTCTTTATTGAGGTTGTCCAAAAGTTAAAGTTCGCTAATGAACATTTTTAACTCATACTATCCTATCCGGTTTAAACCCATGCACAGAACATAATATACTTTGAGCGATTGTGACTTTAACTTATGTCACTTCATATTCTCCCAACGGTAAAAATCCAGTAAATCAAAATTTTTTCCTGATTCAATAGGGTTTCATTTTTTTAGTTAATTCAGTTTTATACAAGTATTTATATATAGTTAGATTACGATCAACCTAACGATTCATATCATAGTATGTAAGAACACTTAAGCGTGTAACTTTACCAAAAATTCATATATAGGTATACAGTTTTATTTTTCAAAAAACTGCGGGAGAATAGGACAGGTGGAAAGTACCATTGGCTTAAATATATGTGTTTAAGGTAAACCTGGAGCATAATTGCGAGGAAGCCATTAGTTAGGACTCTATTAATTAGGAGTTAGGAGTAAGCGATTATTTGGGAGATGGCCCTACAGACAGTGGGAGGATATCAGCGAGTAGCTGTCCTCACCCGATCGATGCAAAGGTTTACCTTCCGCCTCTGTCGGGAATGTGTTACACCATTCGACTCGGCAACGCAGGCGATCGCCGATTTCTAAGGTTGTCATAATGGGCTTAATTAAAACCAGTGGCAACTTAATTAAAGTCGAAATAACAAGACTTTTGGCTGTTTTTGAATAGCGCCTAAGTAGCAATTTTCGAGTCTTGCAGCTAAAGTCCCCGAAACTCCTTATGTATCAGCCACGACAGCACGAGTTATTACTAACTGTTTATAAATATTTCCAGTAAGGATAAACACTCAATCGAAATCTGTCAAAAGACAGTCTGTAAAACATTTTTTTATTCTGTTGATACAACGGAATAAGTAATGCTTGCGGTAAATTGCTGTTTAAAGTCGTAATGGATATTGCATATGCAGCTTCTTGAAGTTCCCGATGTCACAGTCATTGCAGGGGAAAATGCGCTTCCTGTTTCTCAACTGCCTCCTGTATGGCAAGACATTGCTACGGGAACGGCAAATGTCGGATGCAATCGACAAAGTTATGTTGAGATGGCACAGTTGTTCTTGTACAAATTAAAACAGGGTGATGTTGACCTGTTTAGCGAATGCTCTGAGTTAGCTCACCTCAAACCTTCATTTTCCCAGCTATTTGGACATCTAGCATGGGAAACCCTAGAATTCTACGGGTATGACTTGATAATTCACCACTATCCGAATTTTGAGGAAGTTTTGCATGAGTTTGAGTCAAAAGGGGCTGAGTACGCCAATGAGGTACAAGTAGCTCGCATTGGCATTGAGCTTTTTCGTGAGTTTGGTTATGAATTGCCTGCGAGTTTCTACCACGTGCATTTAGCTCCCATTTATCGAGATCATGTGTTTGAAGAACGCGCTCTTAGATTTGACAAGCGTGACATCGAACATAAGCGTTCCTGGGATGCCATCTTACATGCTGGTAAGGTGTTTGCTATCCAAATGAAGGTGCAAAGTATTGCTTCTAAGTACGGTTTTACTTATCAACATGGTTGCGGTTGCAATTCTCACTTATCTTCAATCGATCCATCTGATGGCGCATTTGAATATGAATTGAGCCAACAAAAGCGATCGCGGTGGATTCGCAGTTTTATCTGGACTGCATGGTATGAGTATGCCTTCTTTCCGATTGTGCCAAATACCAGTTATTTGGTCTGAAGAAACAGAAATCATTCTGTCAGACTGAATGCGGCTACACAAACAAAGCTCCAAAGTTCTGAGCGGAGGGTTCCTCCGCTCAGACTTTTCTGCGCCTAAGCAGGCTATTGGTTTTATAGTAATCAATTTCAAGAGAATCGCTATTGCATCCTACAGAGAGCCGTAACGCTGGCGCTGTTTACGCATAATGAAATTATTAATCAGTAACGACAACTGAGGACTCAGGCGATATATCCACCAAAATATATGCACATATCTAGGAAATGCTACGATTAATTGTCCCCCTTCCACCCCACGCAGTATGTTTTTGACAGCTGTCGGCACATCAATAAACTTTAGGGGAATGCGACTCTTAATCTGTTCTGCATTGACACTTTTACCATAGGCACCGCTTTTGAAAAGATTGGTATCAATATAACCTGGACATACGACTGTCAGCTTGATTCCATGGTTTTTAGCTTCGGATGCCACCGACTGAGTTAGACCAGTTAAGGCATGTTTAGTTGCTACGTAAGGCGAACACAATACACCAGGCATCAAGCCATACATGGAAGCGATATTCACGATGTGACCGCTACGCTGGAGCATCATCTGTTGATAGGCTGTGTACATTACATAGACAACACCGAGCAGATTGATATCTACAGTGCGCCGCCACGTAGTTGGATCGAGTTCCTGAAATTCGCCTCCTACTCCAACGCCAGCGTTATTGAATACATAGTCGAGCCGCCCGTAGTGATTTACAACACTAGTGATAACCTCTGCAACGCGCTCTGGGCTTGTTACATCTAAGCTGGCAGCTTCCACATTTCCCCCTGCTTGCTGCAAGCGCTTTGCCAGCTTGAGGGCAGCCTCTATATTGATATCAGTAAGTACGACTCTAGCACCGCGTCGCGAAAGCTCCTCACACAAACCTTGCCCCAAGCCAGAAGCACCACCCGTCACTAGGGCCACTTTGCCGGAAAAATTACTCATTTTACGACTTTTTAACAGTGGAGGACTTCAAAAGTCTAGCTATGAAAATATTTTGTGTCAACCATAAAACAAGTTTATTTCTAATTTATTAAGCAAAAAAATTAATAGTAATAAAGATAATATTAAATTTAGTTTTTATAGTTCGTTTTTAACATTTTAAATTCTCTTTTGTTGTAATAATATTGCTATTTTTGAATGTAAAAGTTGTAATACTTAAACTTGAAATAGTAAGTGCGATCGCACCAATGATACTATCGTCGCAACTCGGTACTTTCGATAAAATTGTAAATGTAGCCTTCTGTAAATCAGAAAATTTTCAACTATAACACTTAAGTTATTAGACACTAAATCTGATTCTTGATACCGTTTATTTGTAACGCTGCGCCAAACTCTCTTAAGTAGAACGGTGCAAATAAACAAAACTATATTACGAAAAGTAAACTTAACTAAAACTCTCTTCCCTTCTGCCATCTGCCCTCTGCCTTATCTTAATGATAAATATTCACGCCGACCTACTTAATTTCTTATTTATTGGTGTTTTTGGCGCTCTACCCTTTGTGTGACGACGCTCCTTCTGGTGCGTCCACTAGGGGAACTTCGCTAACGCCAGTCGCTTATGGGAGAAACCACGCCAGACCCTTCAACGGGGAACCTCCGCAACGGAGTGTCTCACCGCATTGGCTCCCTTTGACAGAAGACTCGCGCTTCACTGCATCGTCAAGACGGGGGCTGACTCACCGCGCTGGCTGACCGCTGCGCGTCTAATGCGGTTCAGTTAATACAGAATTGGTATGAGAGCTAAATATGCCACAAAACTAGTTATTTACTTAAACAAAGATGAATAAATGTGTAAAAACATTTAAGACAAGCCTAGTTATGCTTGACATAGATGACAAATTTATAGTTGGGTAAAGTTATAGAAAGTAGTATTTTTTGGTATTGCTAAATTTTAAATTATGATTGAAACTTTTTGAAAAAAATTAAAATTCTTTGATTCCCCAGCTTCCTCAGATACCCTTACTCCACATTACTAGTGAGTAACCCAATTAGCTAAGTTATCTAACTCATGAAATCTTTATCTAGTTAAAGTGTAGTTCATTTCTTACAGGAAGACTGGTGGGAACACTAAGATAAATAGGATTGAATAAGGCGGTTACCTATGAGCCAAACGTGTCCTACCTCCAAGACTTGTGCTTGTCGCAATATTGTGCGTTGCCGGACTGGGGAAGCAGGCAGGCTCTTTCTCTGGTTCCCCATTTCCCATACTTTGACAAAAGTTAGCTCCCGCCTAGAGCAGTTCGCCATTGAGTATGAACTAATGGACGAACGGCCGGGTCTGAGTTTGAACTGTAGACCCGGACAGGCTCAAGAAATTGCCCGTAACTTAGCTCAAATCCTTGCACCGAGAGAATTAAAAGAGACGCAAGTCCTTTTTATTCGAGGTGCTATCCAACCCCAACTCCAAGATTTTAGTGACATTGCTTCATTGCAGCGCTTTATTAAATTTAATCAGTCAGACTGGCTGGTTGAAATGCTAGCAACAGAACGATTCACTATTCACTTCCAACCCATCGTCTCAATTAAGGATACATCCCAGATTTATGGATATGAATTGCTCTTGCGAGGGCTGGATGAACAAGGCAATTTAGTGCTGCCGGGATCGATCCTAGAATTAGCAACCGAAGCCGGGCTTCTACCACAACTCGACCGAGTTGCTCGCCTCAGCGCGATTACAGAAGTCAGTCGCCATCAAGTGAGCGGGCACATTTTCATCAATTTTGCACCAACAGCGCTTTATGACCCCGTTTCTTGCCTACACAGTACGGTAGAGGCAATCGATCGAGCAGGCATTGAGCATGAGCGGGTTGTTTTTGAAGTCGTGGAGTCAGATAATCCTCAAGATTTAGCCCACCTCAAAGCCGTACTGCAATATTACAGGGATACTGGGTTTTTAGTTGCCCTTGATGACCTCGGTTCAGGCTATTCCAGCCTGAACTTGCTGCATCAGTTACGTCCAGACTTTATCAAGTTGGACATGGAGTTAATTCGGAATGTTCATCAAGACCTGTATAAAGCCTCAATTACTGAGAAGCTTCTAGAGATTACTCAAAAGTTAAACATTCAGACCGTCGCTGAAGGAATTGAGTGCATAGAGGAACTGAACTGGCTGCGAGAAAGAGGCGCAACGTTTGCTCAAGGATATCTAATTGCCAAACCCACTGCCGTTCCTGTGACTGCAACCCCTAACTTCGATCCGATCGCCTTAACTGTAGCATCGGCACATTCTCAGCAGGTTGAGCAGCGTGTCCAACACCAAACCGAGTCAGAGCGAATTGTCGCGGCTGTGACACAGCGCATTCGCCAATCGTTGGAGTTAAACGAGATTTTGCAAACCACGGCAGATGAGGTGCGACAACTGTTTGAAGTAGATCGAGTAGTTATCTATCAGTTCCAGCCAGACTGGAGTGGGTTAGTTGCTGTAGAATCCCTAGCAGAAGGGTGCATGTCCATTTTGGGATTTCACGTCATGGACACGTGCTTTCAATCCACGCGTGCCAGTTATTACCAACAAGGCAATAGTAGAGCGATCGCAGACATTGAAACTGCGGGACTATCACCGTGTCATGTTGACCTCCTCCGGAGTTTGGAAATCCGAGGAAACCTTGTTGTGCCTATTTTGCAGCAAGAGCGTTTGTGGGGGCTATTAATTGCTCACCAATGTAGTTACATTAGAGAGTGGCAGCAATCGGAAATTAACTTGTTTAACCAGTTAGCAAGTCAAGCTGCGATCGCCATTCAGCAATCAGAACTTTACCACCAATTACAACAAGCAAACCAAGAATTACAGCGCCTTGCCTCTTCGGATGGTCTAACCCAAGTAGCAAATCGCCGCTGCTTTGATGACACGTTCAATGCAGAATGGCAACGATTGGCACGGGAGCAAGCCTCGCTGTCTTTGATTTTGTGTGATGTCGATTTCTTTAAGCTTTACAACGATACTCATGGACATCTGGCAGGAGATGATGCACTCAGACACGTTGCCAAGGCAATTTCTCAGGCACTTAAACGCCCTGCTGATTTAGTTGCTCGGTATGGTGGAGAAGAGTTTGCAGTCATTTTGCCGAATACTGATATTGAAGGGGCGATCGCAGTTGCAACAGAGATCCAGGCCAATGTTATGGCATTGCAACTGCCTCATCCAAATTCTCAGGTCTGTGAGTTCATCACGCTAAGTCTTGGTGTGGCAACCATCATTCCTCATAGCCAATCATCTCCCGCAACCTTAATTGCTGCTGCCGACCAAGGACTTTACCAAGCAAAAGCACAAGGAAGAAATTGTGCTGTGCAAATGGAGTGTAAAGATGCTGATGCTACATCTCTTGTTTAGCATAAATATTGAATTCGTCGGAGTAATTATTCAAATTCAATACTTTATAAATAAAGCCATTAGCTTCAACTTTAATAGTTTATAAGCCTGAAAATAAGGGATCTTCAGTTGAGGAGTAGGCAAAGCACAAATAAATCAACCTCATTTGGTCTACATACAACTGTGGTTTTTCAGTTGGCATAAGATAGCATTTATTTGAGAATGCAAACCTTGGCATGGTTTCCTCAATCAGTATTCACGAAATATTATATATATAGGACTCTCTTTGATTTTTGCGAAGCTAGTTACACCTCTACCTCCCTTCTTGACTGTTTATTGGCTACGCAAGTAATTTCAGGAATGAAATCGGATTATTATAAGTTATTTTTATGGCTTATAGTTTCATAAATGTTACTAAGTAATGGGGAAAATAATACAAGAATTTATACAGGAGAATAACGTCTTCTTGATATTATCTTGATGCACTTACGATATACAACAATGGATGAACATCAGCTTCGCTCTTATTGGCGTGCTAATACTGCTTTAATTCGCAATCTTTTAATTGTCTGGGCACTGGTTTCCATAGTTTTCAGTATCTTGTTGGTTCAACCGTTGAATGCGATACGTTTTTTCGGCGTACCCTTCGGTTTTTGGATGGCACAGCAAGGATCAATCCTCATATTTGTGGCATTGATTTTCATTTATGCCTTCCAAATGGACAAGCTAGACCGCAAGTATAATATCAGGAAGTGAGGAAAAACCGTGTCAGTTGAACTTTGGACGATTTTGTTGGTTGGAATCTCCTTCCTCCTCTACATTTACATTGGTTGGCGATCGCGAGTCAAAGACAGTAAGGATTTCTTCATAGCAGGTCAGGGAATACCCTCAATTGCTAATGGTGCTGCTACCGCTGCTGACTGGATGTCCGCAGCCTCGTTTATTTCCATGGCAGGGCTGATTTCTTTTTTGGGCTACGACGGTTCTATTTATCTAATGGGTTGGACTGGTGGGTATGTGCTATTAGCATTGCTTTTAGCTCCCTACCTACGGAAATTTGGTAAGTATACAGTACCGGATTTTGTGGGCGATCGCTACAACTCAAATGTCGCTCGCTTGGTGGCAGTAGTTGCTGCTATTTTCATCTCTCTCACCTACGTTGCTGGGCAAATGCGGGGTGTCGGCATTGTTTTTAGCCGCTTTTTGCAAGTAGACATCAATACAGGTGTCATCATTGGTATGTTGATCGTGGGCTTCTTTGCAGTGTTGGGCGGCATGAAAGGCATCACTTGGACGCAAGTTGCACAGTACTGTGTATTGATTTTTGCTTACTTAATTCCAGCTGTAGCGATCGCTTGGCTACTTACGGGCAACCCCATTCCTCAACTAGCATTTACCTTTAGTGATGTTGCGACTAAACTCAATCAAATCCAGGTTGACCTAGGGTTTAAAGAGTATACTCAGCCATTTGTGAACAAGCCGATGCTGGATGTGTTGTTCACCACTATTGCCCTGATGGTAGGCACTGCTGGCTTGCCTCATATCATCGTTAGGTTTTACACAGTACCGAGTGTACGTGCAGCCCGTTTTTCTGCTGGTTGGGCATTGTTATTTATTGCCATTCTTTATACTACTGCTCCTGCTCTCTCTATGTTTGCCCGCTATAACCTGATTGATTCCCTGCATAATCGTACGGTAGCAGAAGTACAGCAGTTAGACTGGGCAACTAAGTGGGAAAAAACAGGACTGCTGGCCTTCGATGACAAAAATAAAGATGGCCGTCTACAGTTGCTTCCCAATAAAGACACCAATGAAATTAAGATTGACCCAGACATCATCGTGCTTTCCACCCCAGAGGTAGCTAAACTTGCTCCTTGGGTAATTGGCTTAGTAGCAGCTGGCGGGTTGGCAGCTGCCTTATCTACAGCATCGGGTTTGTTGTTGGTAATCTCCAGTTCTGTGGCCCACGATGTCTACTACCGCATAGTAGATTCAAGTGCTTCAGAACAAAAACGGGTATTTGTCGGGCGCGTCATGATCGGACTATCCCTCGTTTTAGCCGGATACTTTGGAGTGAATCCGCCGGGATTTGTTAGTCAGGTGGTGGCTTTTGCCTTCGGTTTAGCTGCTGCTAGCTTCTTCCCCGTGATTTTCCTGGGGATTTTCGACAAGCGCACCAATGCCCAAGGGGCGATCGCTGGCATGTTGACGGGTTTAACTTTTACAATCATCTACATTGTCGGCGTTAAATTTGCGGGTATGCAACCCTGGTTTTTTGGTGTTTCTCCTGAAGGAATTGGCACTTTGGGGATGTTAATCAACTTAGTAGTTACCCTAGTAGTTTCTCGCCTAACCCCACCTCCTTCCGCAGAAGTCCAAGCACTGGTGGAAGACCTACGCAGCCCGAACATTGAAGAAGTGCAACAGGCACATTCTTGACATTTTTATCTCTCCTATAGAGGGATGGGGCATTCGGCAGTTTTGGTAAAGCTAGGCATTAACGATTTGATCTAGAGGCGTTTCAGTGAAACGTCTCTATTAACAACAAAGGTAGTCCCAATGAAAAAATTTCACCCCTTTAGGATTCGGCAGTCACTCATTGGGGAACTCACGCAACGGACTGGCTCCCCAAGACCGGGCTGCCTCACCATCATGCATGGAAAAGGAACTAGGGACTAGGGACTGCCTTTTGCCTTCTTTAAATGTAATGCTATGGCAGGGAATTAGACTCCAGCTTTTTATGTCTAGGTAGTGTCCAGTAAATTCCAGAAGATAAGACTGCACTAGCAACAGCAGCAATTAGGACAACTTGCAAAAGCTCACTCCAATCTAAAGTCATTTTTGTTACCTCAATATTTATGAATCATTTGGAGTAGGTGGTCATGTGTGTGTCTATAATGGCTCTTCCTTTACTTATCGACAAGTGTTTATATTTAATTTTTCAGAAAAATAGTAAAAATATTTTTTTAAGTGTAAATACTGTAAAAATAAGTAATTTTTATTACAAAGTTTGAAATATATACAGAAAATCCAACGTTTAGAAAAATTTTTGGGTAAGCGACATACTTGCTCCCCCATTTTTGATAAGTAGTTTTTATCATGGCTATCTATTATTCTTTGTCAAGTGCTATTGACTATTTGTAACAATATTGTTAAATTTAGTTACATAAGTTAACAAATAAAGGAAAAAAAGCTATGTACACCACTGTTAATGAAGACGGCGTTCTCAACAACTACGCAACTGAACCCCAGATGTATTACGCTGAGTACCCTGCTATTTGGCAACAACGTAAGTATGTTGTACAGGGTGTTTTTGCTAGTTTAATTGTCACTACTTTAGTTTTGGTTGCTTTAAGCGTTAGCTAAAACTTTTTGGCTTCGGTATCGGTATCTCATCGTCATTCGTACTTCTCTCTCTCGCCTCGGTTAGTTTCACCGAGGTTTTTTGCTGCTACGGTAGGGAATGTGGCAAGGAAAGCGATCGCAAATATTTCTACCCTAGTGTGGTTAGAGAATTGGAAGTACTGGGCAAACTCCCCTATCTCAAGCCCTACTTAAAACGTTACACGTTTGCTACCTGGGCGATCGCTTTTGGTATTACTCCCGACCGAGTAGCGTTGTGGATTGGGGATGAAGTCACCACAGTTTTAAGGCATTACTACCACGTTCGGGTGGTAGATTCCGAGTGTCCTGATTTTTGAGTAGCAAGCGCCTTGCTACTCAATTAGTTTCAATAAAAAGCCCGATATTTTAAGGGTTTATGGTTGCTGGAAATATTTATAAGCTGTATATGCCATAGTCACAACCCCAGTGATAATTGCAGATTCATCGACTTCAAATTCGGGATGATGTAATGAGTGATTAATAATTCTATCTTTGTAGCCTACACCTAAGCGAAACATGGAACCAGGGACATGTTCCAAATACACAGAAAAATCTTCAGCACCAAGAGAAGGTTCGGGTAAGACTTGGACGCGATCGCTACTCCAAGCTTCTTCTGCTGATGATTGTAATAATTGCGTTAGAGTATAATCATTTTGCACGCTGGGGACACCTTGCCGATAATTGACTTGATAATGCGCCCCATAGGCATGGCAAACATTAGCCACAATGTTTTCAATCCAGTTCGGCAGATGGGCACGGGTTTCTGGGTGAAGCGATCGCACAGTTCCTAACAACTGCACCTTATCAGCAATCACATTCGGCGCTCTACCACCACTAATCTTGCCGATGCTCAATACCACAGGACGCAAAGGGTTCTGGGTGCGACTAATCGCCTGTTGTAGTGCAGTAATGACTTGCGAGGCAATCCAAATTGCATCAACCGCCTCATGAGGACGTGCCCCGTGCCCAGATTCTCCGATAATGAGAATCTCTAAATCATCGGCCGCTGCTGTCAAAGCACCATAACGCACGCCAATAGACCCTGCCGGTATAGAAGGGAAAACATGAATCCCTAATACAGCCGAGACATTTTCTATTGCCCCATCTCTTACCATCCAATTTGCCCCTTGAGCAATTTCCTCGGCTGGCTGAAATAAAAACCGCACCTTACCACCTAACTCCTCTGCTATCTGGGACAGTATCATTGCTGTTCCTAATCCAACTGTGGTGTGGACATCATGTCCGCAGGCGTGCATAATCCCTTCAGCACGGGAGGTAAATTCCAACCCTGTGCGTTCTTGAATTGGCAAAGCATCCATGTCAGTGCGAATTGCCAATAAGCGGTCATCTTTGCCAGTATTTCGCAGTTCTCCAATAACACCAGTTTTACCAATTCCCTCTTGCACGTGAAGGCCACTGGAAGACAAGACACCTGCAACGAAGGCAGCTGTTTGATACTCTTGACCGCTGAGTTCTGGGTGAGAGTGAATGTGGCGACGAATCTCGATTAAGCGAGGCGCTAGTTGTGTAGCTAAATCCTTAATACGGGTCAGCATTGCTCATTTTCAGTTTACGGGCTTTGTTCCATGATAAGAAAGTGTTAACAAAGAAAATGCTCTTGCTCTACAGCAAGAGAACGTAACGATGCAAGACAAGCGGTTATATGAAGGCGATCGCGGATTCTTACCAAAACTATTGCGATCGCCTTTTTTATACGAACGATTGCAACCTTCAAAGTTTTGATGTGTTAATACATCGATGGTATATTAGTTAAAGAAAATCTGTAAAATTTCACTTTATTTGACACACCAACGCGCCAAAGATAGATTAAGACGAGTAAATTATTGAGTTCTAAAATGCCGAAATACGTTGACCTTTCTCCTTATTGGACAGAAGAAAAGAACATATCAATTCAAAAAGCTAAAGACATGACAGGGTTAGATAAAAGAACCTTGTCATCTGCTAAAAAAGGCCAACTTGAGCGTTGCCAATTTGAGACTCTTTTTAAACTCAAGGATTTTGCTTCTGAGTTAGCTGGTAAAGCACTAACACTAGAAGAGATTTTTAAAGATGATTGAGTGAGGAAGGCAGAAGGGAAAAATTTTTGTGTCTTAATTACGACTTACAAATTACGAATTACGTTAGCGAGTCATCGAGCGTCACGAGCGCCATTACGAATTATGAAAAAGCTGATTAATAAGCCGGAAGACTTTGTACGGGAAAGTCTAGAGGGTATGGCAGCAGCTTATACCGATCTAATTAAAGTGAATTATGACCCGACTTTTGTTTATCGAGCCGACGCACCCGTACAGGGTAAAGTAGCAATTATTTCTGGTGGGGGCAGCGGTCACGAACCGATGCACGCTGGCTTTGTGGGTAGAGGAATGCTGGATGCTGCCTGTCCGGGAGAGGTTTTCACTTCACCTACTCCTGACCAAATGCTGGCAGCTGCCAAGCAGGTAGATGGTGGTGCTGGTATTCTTTATATCGTCAAAAATTACAGTGGCGATGTAATGAACTTTGAGATGGCAACGGAGTTAGCCCGTAGTGAAGGCATCCGAGTGCTGAATATTTTGATTGATGACGATGTAGCTGTGAAGGATAGCCTTTATACCCAAGGAAGGCGGGGTGTGGGAACAACAGTACTTGCGGAAAAAATTTGTGGTGCGGCAGCCGATCGAGGGTATGATTTGCTACAAATAGCAAATTTGTGCCGTCAGGTAAATTTGTATGGGCGGAGTATGGGAATAGCTTTGACTTCTTGCACTGTACCAGCGAAAGGAACACCAACATTTGAATTAAGCGAGCGCGAACTAGAAATCGGTATTGGCATTCACGGCGAACCAGGTAGGGAACGTATTGCTGTCAAATCGGTAGATGAGATTACTGAGATTTTAGGGCGAACAATCATTGATGATGCACCCTATCACCGTGTAGTTAGAGAGTGGGATGAAAATCAAGGAGAATGGGTAGATTTGGAACTAACAGATCCACCTTTTGAAAAAGGCGATCGCTTGCTAGCTTTCGTCAACGGTATGGGTGGCACTCCTGTTTCTGAACTTTATCTTGTCTATCGCAAATTAGCCAAAATCTGCGAACAGCAAGGACTACAAATTGTGCGAAACCTGATTGGTTCCTACATCACTTCTCTAGAAATGCAAGGATGTTCGATAACCTTGCTGAAACTAGATGACGAGATGATTCAGTTATGGGACACACCCGTGAAAACGGCGAGTTTACGCTGGGGAATTTGATGTTGTAGAGACGCGATTAATCGCGTCTCTACTTTTCGCCACGTCCCCGCGTCTCCCCATTCCCCTATTCTCCTACTGAACCACCGATTGTAAATTTTGCAAATGACACCTTGTTTCGGCCGTACCTAGGCGTTCAATTACTTGTTCAGCACTCATCAAACGCTTCAGCACTACTTGACCGATTGTATCGCTAGCGACAGATGATGTTGTTGGTTTTACTTCCACGGTCAAAATAGCTTCTTCAACTCGATAAAGCCATAGCAATTCATTGCTTTCCACTAAACAAATATTCAGGCGTTGAATATCTGGTTGCCGTCGCCATGCGGTTATCTGCCACAATCCATCAGATGCCCACACTCTGCCAACAGTCCATCCTTCAGAAAGAAAGAAATATTTCACGTTTTTAGTCTCTCACTATTAAACTTTCAATCTGCTATCGACGATCGCACCCTCATCTGAATCGATGATATATAAAAATGAGTTTGTAAATAAAGCCATGATGGCTATCTTTACCGTAAAGGACACTGCGATTAGGGCAGGTGGTCGCCGAGCGAAGCCGAGGTGAGGCAGTAGGCAGAAGGTAGCGCCAATGAAAAAATTTCATCACAAGGCATGAAAATCTGGCTTTCACATACACCCCTAAACCCTTACCCTCCTACACCCACTTTCATCTAATTCATAATCAAACGTCTGTATGGCAATTTCTGTTCGCTGCAAATGTTTTTGCCACAGTTTTGAAAAACTTAGACATCAATATAGACAAGCATATAATTGACACAGCAACTGCTAACAATATAACTTCACTATAAAAATGAATCTAAAGTACGGTGAATTCGATATATTGGAGCGAGAATTAGAAGCTCTTTCACCTATGCATCGAGTTGCTTTTGCGGCAGCTTGTTGCGAAAGATTGTTTCCGAACTATGGCATTTTCTTGCGAGAAATAAAAGAACAAGGCTGGAATGAGCAAGATCCCATAAGAGAAGCACTTGACGAGATATGGGAATTTTTGGCAGGTAAAAAAATCGATGCAGCAAGATTTCGTCAGTTATTGTCTAATTGCGAAGAATATCCCTATGACTATGACAATGAAGAAACTCCTGAAGGACAGAGAGGCGCGTGGATTGTCTGTGAGACTATAGAACTTTGTCTTGAACAAATTCCGCAACAAATTATTTTAGTCGCAAAAGAAATAGATGAAACTCTTTTTGTATATATAGATTATTTAAAATGCGAGTCTGAAGACGATAACTTGCAATACATTTCACACGAATAAATATTAAAAATAGAAGTTTCTTTAGATCGAACTCCGCAAAAGACTATTTCAGTAGCAAAAGAAATAGATGAAACTCTTTTTGAGTATATAGATTATTTAAGATGCCAATCTGAAGACGAATACTCGGAAGACATCTCCCACGAAGAACTATTAGAAATAGTTGCCAACCATCCGTTTACAGTAAGAGAAATGGCAAAACAAAGCGAAGACTTGCAACGCTTGCGAGAAACTCCTACGTTAACTCCTGAGTTTTTACAGTGGCTGCGTACTTCTTCTGAAAATAGTGGTAAAAGTCTACTAGATTTAAGTTAAGAAAAGAATCGTGAAGAATTTGAATAGATAGCCTTACGCTGACTAGCAGCGTAGACGCGCCGCTACGAGTCAAAAATCAACCAGATTAATTGTAAAAAATTGCGTACTGGAGCCATTAGAACCAAATATATAGTATGATGACTGACCGCTGATTCCAAAAAGCTGAATAATATGACCTGGTTTTCCTTGTCTGCAAGACGGTGGGTTCGGATTACAAAATTCCTATCTTTGTTCTGTGTATGTTTATTTTTAGTCATTAGTTGCACCGGAGGCGGCAATTCTCCGCCTGCGGGAACTAATACAACATCTACTCCGGCAGGTGATGGTCGCATTACCATAGGTACAACAGGCAAGCCGAGAACTTTAGATCCGGCTGATGCCTATGAGTTGGCATCCTTGGGTTTAGTATTTAATATGAGCGATCGCCTCTACACTTATCAACCAGGTAGTACGGAAATTAAGCCCCAACTAGCTACAGCATTACCTAAAGTCAGTCAAGATGGTTTGACTTATACGATTCCCTTGCGTCAGGGAGTCGTTTTTCATGATGGGACTCCTTTCAACGCTAAAGCAATGGAGTTTACCATCAAGCGTTTCATTGAAAATAAAGGTAAACCTTCTTTTTTATTAGCCGATACAGTCAACACAGTGCAAGCCACAGGCGAGAATGAGTTAACAATCAAGCTGAAAAAACCTTTTGCAGCATTTCCTTCACTGCTGGCATTTTCTGGAGTATGTGCAGTTTCACCTAAAGCTTACGAAGTTGGGGCTGGGAAATTTAAGCCAAGTATTTTTGTGGGGACTGGCCCTTACAAGCTAGGGTCTTATGGTACTGATTCTCTAAGATTGGATGTATTTGACAAGTATTGGGGAGAAAAACCAGCCAATAAAGGTGTTAACGTCCAAATTCAGACTAGTCCAGTTAATTTGTTTAATGCCTTCCGTACAGGTGCAGTCGATGCAGCCTACCTATCCTTAGAACCAGATCAAATTCGCAACTTAGAGGAACGTGGTAAAAAAGGAGATTGGCAAGCAATTAGCGCTCAGGGTAGTGTAGTAAGTTATCTAGTATTGAATCGCAATCAAAAGCCTTTAGATCAACTAGAAGTAAGACAAGCGATCGCGGCAATTGTCGATCGTCCATTAATTATGCAGCGAGTATTATACGGTCAAGCCGATCCGCTGTACAGTATGATTCCCACCACATTTGATGTTTCCCAGCCATTATTTAAAGATAAATATGGTGATGGAAACTTTGATAAAGCTAAACAAATATTAACTGGTGCTGGTTTCTCCAAAGAAAATCCGGCAAAAATCCAAGTTTGGTATCCTTCGAGTTCGCCCACGCGCAGTTTAGCAGCACAAACTCTCAAATCTTTAGTTGATACTAAAATGGATGGGATTATACAGTTTGAAGTCACCACTGTAGAAGGTCCTACTTTCTTTAAAGACATTTCCAGAGGTTTATATCCAGCCGCTTTGCTTGATTGGTATCCAGACTTTTTAGATCCAGATAATTACGTACAACCGTTTTTATCTTGTCAGAAAGGTTCAGTTGCTAAAGGCTGCGAGGATGGAGGCAGTCAAACTCAAGGCTCGTTTTACTATAGTGAAGCTATAAATCAGTTAATCGACCAGCAACGCAAAGAGTTAAACCCCGAAGCGCGTAAGAAAATTTTTGCACAAATTCAAACGCAAGTAGCAACTGATGTCCCTTACGTTCCCTTATGGCAAAACAAAGACTATGTATTTGCCCAAAAAAATGTCAGCAACGTAAAACTTGACCCCACCCAAAATCTGATTTACAAAACCATTAAAAAGTAGTTATTAGTCAGTGGTTAGTGGTCAGTGGTAAATGACAACTAACAACTGACAAATGACAAATGAAAATTAACAACTAACAACTGACAACTAACTTATGTCTCGCTCGAAAGCTTTACAATATTACATTGTCTCTCGCTTGCTCTTAGCGCCACTGCAACTGTTGACAATTATTACAATTGTATTTCTATTACTTAGAGCAACACCAGGAGATCCAGCAGATGCGATTCTCGGTGGACGTGCGCCAGAAGCTGCTAAAGAGGAATTGCGAAAACAACTAGGTTTAAATCTTCCTTTAGGGCTACAGTACCTGAATTATTTGGGAAACATCTTGCGTTTTAATTTGGGAACGTCTTTAACAAGCCGCGGACAAGATGTTTGGGACATAATTGGGCAATATTTTCCAGCGACAGTAGAGTTAGCCGTATTTAGTATGGCAGTTGCTCTTATCGTCGGGATGTTGGTTGGCACTCTCTCTGCTTCTCGTCCTGGGACATATTTTGATGTCGGCGGGCGGTTGTTTGGTATCATCACCTACGCATTGCCGATGTTTTGGGCTGGAATGCTTTTGCAGTTGATTTTCTCTGTACAACTGGGATGGTTTCCTAATTCCAACCGCTTTCCGCCCACTCTGGCCGCACCTTCTCGGATTACTGGGCTGTATACAATTGATAGTTTGCTTGGTGGAAACTTCAGTCAGCTTTTTGCCTCTTTGCATCATCTTGCCCTTCCTAGCCTCACCCTCGGACTTTTGCTCAGTGGAATTTTTGAGCGAATTGTGCGCGTGAATTTAAAGCAAACATTACGCGCAGACTATGTAGAAGCAGCTAGGGCAAGAGGAATTCCTGAAAAGAAGATTCTAGTCTCCCACGCCTTAAAAAATGCTTTAATTCCAGTGATTACGGTGTTGGGATTAACCTTTGCTTCTTTGTTAGGAGGAGCGATTTTAACCGAGGTGACATTTTCTTGGCCGGGGTTGGCGAATCGGCTGTATCAAGCAATCAGCGATCGCGATTATCCCACAGTCCAGGGAGTATTGGTATTTTTTGGGGCGATCGTTGTTAGTGCCAGCATTTTAATTGATATTTTAAATGCTTATGTCGATCCTCGTATTCGATACTAGTACAGCTTAGTAGAAATAACTATCCTGTAGAAAAAGACGTTGCATTGCGATGTCTCCACACGCATGAAATTATCACAAACAATCGCCAAGCTGTACTAGTGAGTTTCTTCTTTCAGCAGTGATAATTTAGTGATATCGGAAACGAGTTCAAAAGCAAGTGCTTGTGTATAAAAATCCAAAGAGCGATGTCTACGACGGGCTACGCCTACGCAGTTTGTTACCGTTAAGCTAATAGCTCGAATTTTTTGTACCTGTACATTGGTACGAGTAGGCATATTCATTAATCAAGGCTCCTTTTCCCCTTTCCCAATCCGGCGTTGCATATTTGCGGGATGATTTGGCTAATTAAAAAATTTCTTCTCCTGCTTCCCCAGCCTCCCCTGCTTACCTCAATTCATACCACTGTTCTGCAACGCCCCCAATCCCTAGTCCTTTTTCTCTTCATCGCCTAACATTTTCAATAATTTCCTAGCAACTAAAACACCAACAACTCCTGCACCAACTATTTCTACAGCTTGTACCACTTTTTTGCCTACATCTTGAGGGTCGAGGTGCTGGTGAAAAATCTCTTCATCTACCCATTCGGTCGTAGCTTTGAAGTCATGAATTGGTGTCGGCAATAGTGTTAAATAAGTGCCTTGACGGATTAAATGTGCGGGTTCACCTGCAACTTCAAAAATATTAAATAAGTTAGCAGCCGCATCATTTATCCCCAACTTTAAAAGAGTTCCACGGATATTAACCTTAGCAAGTTTGAGTTCTTCACCTAAAGCTAGTGCTTTCAAATTTTGGGCAATATTAGCTCCCTGTTGATAAGCAACTTGGGCTGTAGGCGGTAGCGAATTATCCTGAACTGCTGCACAATCACCGCCTGCAAAAACTTCTGGAAAGTCGAGCAATTGCATGTTAGGAGTGACTAGGGGACGACCGTGACGATCCCGATGTTCTTTGGGAATTGGTAAGTCTTGAATTAGTGGATGGGTGGAAGTGCCAGCTGCCCAGATTGTGGTGTATGTTGCCAGTGTTTTAACTTCATCATTACTCTTATATTCAATTGTATTAGAGTTAACAGCAGTAGCTTCTGCTTCCGTAAGGATTTCAATTGGTACAGTGCGTTTTTGTAATTCTTTCTCGACAATTGAGCGCAGTGGATCGTTAATATCACCATCGAGGATTTCTTTGCCATGATTGAGTAGAATCACGCGGATTTCAGTAGAATTGCCCCCTAAAGCGCCGTACCAATGCGGCAGAAAGTCTGCTAAAGTAGCAGCCATTTCTACGCCACTTGGACCACCACCAACTACGACTACTGTTAATAGTTTTCGGCGTTGTTCTATATCTTCGGTTTGGACTGCTTTTTGTAAACAGTCGCGTAAATGACGGTCAAGCGCGATCGCATCTGCTTGCGTCCAGAAAGGAAAGGCGTATTCTCTAGCACCATTCACTTGATGATAGCCAGTGACGCTGCCCAAAGCTAATACTAAATTGCTATAGTTATAAGAGTTTCCCGAAGCTAATTTGACTGCCTTTTGATGCAAGTCGATTGACTCTACTGTATCTTGTACAAAGATAATACCACTACCTTTAAGTAATTCCGAAAAACGTGGGACTACTTGAAAAGTATCCATCTCGCCATCGAAATACTCATAAAGTAATGGCTTAAAGCAAAAGCGCTCGTTTTTATCAATTAAGATTACAGAGCGAAGATAATGTTCGTGAGTTAGATGTAAAGCTGTAAATAGTCCGGTGAAACCACCACCAATAATCACAGTTTGATAAACTGGGCTGTTCATAAAATTCCTCCCAAATTTTGTAACAGGATGTTTAACAAGAAAGAATTCAGGAGTCAGTAGTCAGAATTCAGTATGAATTCTATTAGTAGTGGGTCTAAATTCCCTAGTAATTAATTCTGAATTCTGAATTCTGTATTCTTCAACGAGAGCTTCTACTAGATGAGTAAAAAGAAAGCAATCAAAATAGCGCTGAGGATAACAGCGAATACAATAGCGTATTCAACTCTGCGACTAAAAAATCCTACAGCAGCAACCAAGGCGATCGCTAGCGCAATAATGCCAACATACTGCTCTTTCTGTAAATTGTGTGCAATAAGTGGGTCTTTGTCTGTACCAAGTGGTGGAGCTTCTTGAATTGCTCTTGGTGATGGTAATTCTTGTGCTAATAAATTCATACATTTACTCCTGAAAATACTTTTATCTCTTAGCAATTTTATGCCTGCCACAGATAGAGAAGGGAGAATAAGAAAACCCAAACTATATCAACAAAGTGCCAAAACAAAGTAGTCGTACTTGCACCAAAGTGACCTTTATTATAATTACCTCGAATGAAGGAACGGACAAGCATAATTATTTGGAGAATTACACCAGTAAGAACGTGTAGACCGTGGAAACCCGTTAATACATAAAATGTTGAACCAACTAGTCCTGTGCTTAACTTAAAATCTAGCTTGCTCCACTCAATTATTTGACCGATTAAGAAGTAGGTTCCCATTGCAATCGTCATCAACCAGAGCCAGCGAAATTTGTTTAGCTTGCCACTCCTGAGAGCATTTTCTGCGGGTTGGATGACAAAGCTGCTGGAAAGTAACACCACCGTATTAATAATCACAAAGTTAGATAATTCCGGTCCCGAAACACCGGGTGGTAGCCAATCTCTTGAGTGCGTTAATCGTAGAGCAACGTATGTAAAGATAAAACTCAAAAATATTAAGCTTTCAGAGAGCAGAAACACGGTAAACCCAAACATCCCTTTGCCATGATGGTCTTCATGACTCCCACCACCACTTGGTAAAAACCGCTTCAGCCAATTTGGTAGACGGCGATGCCACCGCTCAAAACGAATAGGACTTTCATCTATATGGATGATACGACGGGTCATGATTGGGGATTAGGGATTGGGGACTGGGGATTGAGGATTGGGGATTGGAGATTAAGGATTGGGGATTGGGATTAAGAAAATTATTTCCTAGTCCCTAGTTACTTGATTCATGGTTATCGGAATTTTCTATCACTGAATATTTTGGATCGCCGTAGTCGTAGGGAGGTCTTCTAACAACCGGAATCTCCTCAAAATTCTCTCGTGGTGGTGGTGAGGAAGTTGTCCATTCCAAACCGCTAGCGTGCCAGGGATTGTTTACTGCCTTCGAGCCGTATAGCCAGGAACCCACCATATTAGCAATAAAGGGCAGTGTGGATACTCCCAGTAAGAAGCCTCCAAGGCTAGCGATGATGTTCCACCCCTGATACTGGGGGTCGTAGGAGGAAATTCGGCGCACCATTCCTTGTATACCAAGTGGGTGCATGGGGAAAAAGGTAAGGTTGGCACCAATAAAGGTTAACCAGAAATGCAGCTTACCCCAGCCTTCGGCGTACATTCTTCCAGTGATTTTGGGAAACCAGAAGTAAATGGCTGCGAAGATTGCCATCGCGATCGTATTGAAGACAATGTAGTGAAAATGACCCACTACAAAGTAGGTGTTGTGGACGTGAATATCAAACGGCACTGCCGCAAGCATCACACCAGTGATACCGCCAAAAAGAAACATTGCTGCACCTCCCATAGCAAACAGCATTGGTGTCTCCAAGTGCAGCTTGCTCTTCCAAATTGTCGCAGTCCAGCCAAACGCCTTTACGCCAGTGGGCACGGCAACCAACATTGAGGTGGCCATGAAGGTCATTCGCATCCAGCCAGGGGTAGCACTGGTAAACATATGATGCACCCAAACGAAGATGCTCACTAAAGCAATGCCTAAAGAAGCGATCGCTAATGACCGATAGCCAAACAGGGGATTGCGTGAAAAGGCAGGCAGAACTTCCGCAAAAATCCCGAAGGCTGGTAGCGCCATGATGTAAACTGCTGGATGGGAGTAAAACCAGAATAAATGCTGGTAGATGATGGGATCGCCGTTTTCCCCAGGTTTGAAGAATTGCGTGCCGAAAGCTAAGTCAAACAATAGCAGTATCAATGCACCTGTCAAGGAAGGCAAATTAATCAGTTGCAACAACTGGGCGCTGAGAACTGACCAAACAAACACAGGCATCCGGAAAAATGTCATCCCCCGCGCTCGCATCCAAAAGATGGTGGTAACAAAGTTGACAGCCCCCATGATAGAAGAGATGCCTATCAACACTAAACTTACAATCCAAATAAATTCACCATTAATTGGTTGACCAGGGGGAATTTGGAGACTGACTGGTGGATAAGACCACCAACCGGACTGCGCGGTACCATTAGGTAGCAAGAAGCTAGACAGTAGCAAAATACTTGCTGGTGGAATAATCCAGAAAGAGATGGCGTTGAGCAGAGGAAATGCCATATCCCGCGCTCCAATCATCAGCGGAACTAGGTAGTTAGAAATACCTGCATTAAACGGGATAATCCACAAAAAAATCATGATTGTCCCGTGCATGGTGAACAAGCTGTTATAGAGGGGGCGGTCAACTAAATTCGATTCGGGGGTGAGGAGTTCGGCGCGGATGAGCATCGCCATCAGCCCGCCAATCAGGAAGAAAATGAAGGTCGTCACCATGTACTGAACGCCGATGACCTTATGATCTGTGCTGAAGCTAAAGTAGTACCGCCAGTTATTATCAGACTCGTTATGGGAATTTTCAGGCTTTCTATCCCCGTTTATATCTATATCATGTGTCATTGCTTACCTTCTTTTCAACTGCGATCGCCTCTGGCGCTGCGCTTTGCGCAATCGCGGGAGACATTGAGGGTGCAACAGTGTACCAGCCAGTTTTAACCAATGTTTTTGCTGGCTGTGTATACTCAGCAACTGCCTGATTTTTTATAGTGGTTGGTTCACCAACCACCTTGACAAGCCACTGGTTATAAGCTTGTTGAGATTCAACATATACATTTGCATCCATCAAAGCAAAGTAAGTACCACTGAATAGAGAATCTTTTAAATGATATTTGCCTGGGCGAATCGGCGTTAGCACAAGATCGATATTGCGATCGGGAACAATATACTGCTGTAAACGGAACTCAGGGACGTAAAAACTGTGGAGTACGTCTTTAGCGTGCATATTTAAACGGGTGCTGCGATTAACTGGCAAGTGTAATTCATTACTAGTGACATTATTTGGATAGCGGAAAGACCAATCCCACTGTTTCACGAAAACCTCAATCGTAAGAGACGCTGGTTTGGGAACATCGCTGACTTCTGCGGCGTAGGCTTTTTCAGGTTCTAGAGGCGTATGCAAATGCACGATTTGCCCCAAACCTAAGATATTTAATTGCTGATAAATATTGAAGCCTTGAAAAGCAATCCACAGCACTAATAAAGTTGGGGTTGCCGTCCACAGGATTTCTAACCCCACATCGCCTCTAGAGGGATGCCCCTCAGTATAGTCTTCCTTGGGCGCCCGAAAGAACAGTACTGAATACGCCATCATGCCAACAAGCCCAAGCAAGATGAACGCTCCTACTGAGACTAAAAAGCTAAATAAACTATCAACCTTTTGTGCTTCTGCTGTAGCTTCAGGAGGCATCCAAGAATACGTCTGTTGACCAATCCAATGGCTGAGGACAAGCAACACTGCAATACAACAAGCTATTAGTAAATATTCCAAAAATCTAAACATAAAATTTGAGAAATTATCGTTTAGTTATTTGAGTATTAAATTTGGGTTTGCGCTTTCTCGGATTAATTTAGCCGCAGTAACATGAATCCCGAATTGCTCTCCCAAATGCGCTCCTAAAGTTCCATGGACATATAAGATACCCAGTATGGCAATGCCTGCTAACAAGTAACTCCACTGCACTTGCCTGGAAGCATCCTTGCGCCACTGGTAGCGTTGCAAACCTCTCCATACAGCCATGGCAACGATGATCCCCAACAGCAAAAGACCGCCCAAACCATGCAAAAGCATCGTCCAACCGGGACTTAACCCCCAATCACTCTTTTCATTCACTGGTGGGTTCGCCAGCAGTAGCTCAAAAAAACCAAATGCGACAGTGAAAAATGTTACAACAGCCGCTCCTAATAAGTTGTACCAGCCAACATTAAAGAAGCTAGAACGGATGGCAGTAAGACCCAAAAATTTGAAGATTGGTCGTTCTATATGAAAAAGCACTCCTGCTATATCAAACAAGATGGCAATGATGAATAAACCCAATGTCAGATGTACTAACTGCGGATGCATGGGAATTTCATAGGGCAGTCCGTTAGCGCCTAGTCTCAATCTTAACTGGTCAATTAGTTGCGAGTTCATCGCAAGGCTCCCTGCTTCATTGCTTCAACGACAGGCTCGACATGCAACCCGTATACCCAAAATAGTTTGCTTCCTAGGTATACTTGCAAGAACACCAGACAAATCAAAAATGTTGCTACACCAAGGTAAGCAGGTGGTATTTTCAAGGGTTTGCGGTTACGAATCACAAAACGCCAAGCTGTGATAGCAGCAACAAGCGCCGCCAACGACCAACCCATGACCGTGTGAAAATTGAGTGTCGGCTGAACTGCTTCGTAATTATTTGCCAAACCTGCTTCAAACTGACCAAAAATAACCGCTAGAAAAATAGCTACCGAAGCGACAAACATATTCCAGAAACTGACTTCAAACAAACGGTTATTGTGGGTGAAATAGCCTACCACGTCGCAGAAAAACGAAAAAAACACCATTGCAATCACAAAGTGGACGATGATAGGGTGTATTGGGTCGGGGTAAGGGAGATTTTGGCTATTGAGAGGTAGAGCAGGCATTGCTTTTTCCTGATGGTATCCAAAGGCTATAATGACTTCTTCTAGTAAAAATAAATTAAGTGTTAAATTGTTATATATTTTTACTTTCACTAATATCAGTAAAATAACAATACTTCAAAAGTGTTTATTTTTAATAAAAATATTTTCTAAAAATTAGCAAAAAAACACTATCCTAGGGATGATTTATGTAAAAACGAGATACTAATATTATTAACTAATTCTTATAAAATTCACGTATTCAAGGATAACAGACGTAGTTAAAAACAATTTTTATCATATTAGCTTTATCAAACTTTATTGGTAAAAAATCAATGTTTATTATTAACAATCTGTTATCAAAATTAAAAGTGTCATCAAATCTATATTTGATTAGAAGAGAAATGCTGCTGACTTTATATTCTAAGGATTTCATACAATAATGAAATTAGAATGAAGTTTTTCTAATTCTTTAGTTAGAGATGTTTATTACTCCAACAGCTAGAAGCGATCGCCACTGCAAACCCCTAAAGTGATGCCAGAATCAGAGAAATTGTTCTAAAAAACTAAGCGGGTATTAAGTAATATTTAACGTAAGTACGTTTAGCAAGCAGCTCCATGATTGAGTCTATAAAATCAGTCAATAGTTATCACTGCTGAATTATGCTGTAAGTTTTTGATATTTAGTAACACTCAAGATCTATATTCTAAGGAAACATTATGAGCTATTCCCCTTACCTGCTTAAAGGTCAAAAAGCACTTGTAACAGGCGCTAGTTCTGGCATTGGCGAAGCTATAGCTCGCAATTTGGCTGCATCAGGTGCAGCAGTAGCTATCAACTATCATTCTGAAGCCGAGGAAGCTCAAAAAATTGTCGATGATATTAGGTCTACAAGCGGTGAAGCTATTGCCATTCAAGCTGATGTTAGTAAAGAAAACGAAGTGAAGGCGATGTTTAGCCATACACTCCAGCAATTTGGAACCATTGACATATTGGTGAACAATGCAGGTCTGCAAAAAGATTCACCTTTTGTAGATATGAGCCTCGACCAATGGAATGCAGTTATTGGAGTAAACCTAACAGGACAGTTTCTGTGTGCGCGGGAAGCTGCAAAGGAATTCTTGCGTCGGGGTGTACAACCGCAGATCTCATCTGCCGCAGGTAAGATTATTTGTATCAGTTCAGTGCATGAGGTGATTCCTTGGGCGGGTCATGTTAATTACGCCACCAGTAAAGGCGGTATCAATATGATGATGCGAAGTATTGCCCAAGAACTTGCCCCCCACAGAATTCGCGTCAATAGTATTGCCCCTGGTGCTATCAAAACCCCGATTAATAAATCAGCTTGGGATACCCCACAAGCAGAAGCAAAGTTACTACAACTGATTCCAGCCAAACGGGTGGGTGAAGTAGAAGACATTGCCAAAGCAGCAGTTTGGCTAGCTTCTGATGACTCTGATTATGTCAATGGGGCGACACTTTTTATAGATGGTGGTATGACTTTGTATCCGGGGTTTACGGCGAATGGTTGAAATAATTTGTAATTCGTAATTAAGAAAGTCATATGTAATCTGGTTCTCCAGATTTATATTTGTAGTCTCATTTTAAAAAATTAGTATGAAACAAAATTTAAAGGCATTATTTTTTAAGGAAAATAGAAAATTCTTGAAAATATTGTCGTTCAACTTCTGAGAAACTCTTTGCTCCACAATACAGGCTAGAAACGCTAAAAATGGTGAAAATTTCTACATTGCATAAATTTTTACACATCAAAATTGCCTAGAATTAATCTGAACTCTAGGGTTAAATCATGATGAGATCCCTG
>NZ_JAVRBR020000090.1:0-18322 GCF_034531165.2 Dendronalium sp. ChiSLP03b
ATTTTGTGACACTTTTATTGCCGCTGTTATAGTAATACTATTTCCCAAAAATAATGATACAGATCCAAACCCAGAAACCTAGACTAAATGGGACTTTCTTAATTACGAATTACGAATTACGAATTACGAATTGGTATAAGGCAAGAGGGATCGGGGGACGCGAAGAATAACCACTGACTCTTGTCTATTGCCTTCTGACAACTGACAAATATTTTTAATTTTTAGGGATTAACGTTAATCCGTCCACGACATAATAGTTGACCGGGGATCGAGTTAAGTTCTTCAATATCGACATCTGAGCCAAGATAGAAATTATAACTATGATTACCCTCTAAGAGGGGTACTTCATTTTGCTTGACTTGAATCTGCGATAGTTGTAATTCTTGACCACTGAGTAATTTTAAGCCTAAATAAATATCCAGATGCGTAGCTTCACTTGGGGGTGTTAACATGGCACGCATAATTATTTGATTATTGTCAAGGGTAATTTTTTGCCAAGAAATAGGCTTGGATTTTGGGCAGTGTTCTGGTAAAAGTTTAACCAGCACATCATTTAAAGCAGTCGATAATAGTTCAGATGAGAGGGAATTGTTGAGATCCTTCTCTCCCACGATGAGATCGCCGAAAACTGCCACTGTTTCTAACAGTCGTAGCGGTTGACCTTTGAGTACTGAACCTATATTGATTTGAATATTTTCTGCTACAAGTTGAATTCGTGTAAGATGGAGGCCTTGATAGACAGCATGACTGGCAAAAATAGATACCCAAGGAATGCAACCAGAGAGAATTTGGCGATCGCTGGCTCTAATTTCCACTTCCAGCTGAGATACCTGACTGACTTGCGCTCTCAACCATAGCTTGAGCGCTTTTGTAAGTAAGTTGGTAATGAGCTTTATCTTCTTGGAACTTTTTTGCGAATTGTCTTCTGGCATTTGATCGCTCTTGTGATGGTTATGTACTCAGCAAGCGACAGAACTTAAGTAAGCTTTAAATGTAACATTTATGGCTACTTAACACAAAATGCAAATATCATAATTATTAGCTAAAGTTCAAATAATTAACAGTAATTTCCACATGGAGGCTAGGTTACAAAAAGTTCTTGCTCACCTGGGTATTGCCTCACGGCGTGAAGCTGAAGAAATGATTCGGCGATCGCGCGTGCGGATAAATGGGGTATTAGCACATTTAGGTCAAAAAATTGACCCAGAAAGAGATACGATTACAGTTGATGGTCAGCTAGTATCAGCTCAGCAACGTCCGGCTTTAATATATCTGTTGCTGCACAAACCGGCTGGAGTGGTTTCCACTTGCGATGACCCTCAAGGAAGAAAGACTGTCTTGGATTTACTTCCCAAAGAATTACGTGAGGGTACGGGTATTCACCCTGTTGGTCGTCTGGATGCAGAGTCTACAGGAGCATTAATCCTGACCAACGATGGGGATCTGACATTTGGACTCACCCATCCTCGTCACAGCATCCCTAAAACTTATTTTGTTTTGGTAAAAGGACATCCTTCTAAGGCAGCGCTGGAAATGTGGCGTGAGGGTATTGTTTTAGATGGGAGAAAAACCCGTCCAGCCAGGGTGCGCCTGATAGAAAGTCTTGCTGAAAACAGCCGTTTAGAAATCGTGTTGCAGGAGGGAAGAAATCGTCAGATTCGCCGAGTAGCCCAACAGTTAGGATATCCAGTTATTAAGCTACATCGAACTGCTATAGGTCTAATTCAATTACAAATGCCAAAAGCGGGCTTTCTAAATGAAGGTAGCTATCGTTCATTAAAAGAAGATGAAATTCGCTTTTTGCAAAAGCAGATAAAGCAAATACCTATTAAAGATTCAGCTGAGGTAAGGAGAGTAGAAAAGGCATGAAATGGCTAAAGAGAAAAGATAATGAGCCGCCAGTAATTTCATTAG
Organism: Dendronalium sp. ChiSLP03b; assembly: GCF_034531165.2. Classification (NCBI taxonomy): domain Bacteria; kingdom Bacillati; phylum Cyanobacteriota; class Cyanophyceae; order Nostocales; family Nostocaceae; genus Dendronalium; species Dendronalium sp. ChiSLP03b. Next base: position 1,915 of record NZ_JAVRBR020000090.1, read on the forward strand.
AACAACAACGGGCCCAAAAGTTGACAGAAATGGGCGCTCAACTTTGGGCTGCGCGTCAAGAGAAGAGTTTATCTCTAGAGGAAATGGTAGTCTTGACCAAGATTCCTCGACGGTTGTTGGTGGCGATCGAAGAAGGTAATTTAAACGATCTGCCAGAACCAGTCTATATTCAAGGTTTGATTAGACAATTTGCTGACGCACTAGGCCTTAACGGAGTAGAATTTGCTAGCCATTTTCCTGTCGCTTCTTTACCAGCGATCCCCAAAACTGCTGGCAAAATTAGGTTCATGGGTCAATTGCGTCCTCTTCATCTGTACTTACTTTATATATTCGTAATCGTATGCTCTGTCAGTAGCTTGTCTCAATTACTGAACAATGCGGCCTTAAGAGCAAGCAATAGCCAAAGCAATCCACAGCAAGAGACATATTTAAAAACAGACCCAACTCACACTAAATCATCAGCAAAAGTCCAACCTGTTAGCGATACACTCAACAGTCTCAAAGACAATCAGTCAGTACAGATTGGTGTTACCTTGAAATCCTCATCTTGGATTCGTGTAGTAGCCGATGGCAAAACCGAGTTTGAGGGTGTTCTGCCAGAGGGAACTCACCGTGTTTGGAAAGCCCAAGAACAGTTGACAGTAAAAACTGATAATGCTGGTGGTGTGCTGATGAGCGTCAATCAGCAAGAAGCCAAGCAAATGGGAGAACCGGGGAAAGTGGAAGAGGTTAAGATTGCTGCTAGACCTGAGTCTTGAGGGATTGGGAAGAAGACGCAAAGAGGGAGACGCGGGGACAGGGAGAGGGAATTTTCTCCGCGTCCCCCTACCCTTCGGGAACGACTTCGTCGAACGGGTTCGGAAGTTCGGACTCGACGGGAAGCGGAGCCACTGCGTTGGACGGGTTCCCCGGCTTGAAGCAACTGGCGTTCAAGACTCCGACTTCCTCACCGCGTCTCCCACTCTCCGCCTCTGTTCTCCCCCTGCTCTCATTCCTTCTGAGGGGCGCGTCCGTAGAGTTGAGTGAGAATTTTGAAGCGATCGCCTATTTCCTCTGTCAATACTTCCGGCTGATAGCACCACGCCCAATTACCTTCAGCTTTGCTAGGAAAGTTCATGCGTGCTTCGTTTCCTAAACCTAAAATATCCTGCAAAGGAATAATCGCTTGATTGGCTATAGAACTCAAAGCTAGGCGAATTAAATCCCAGTGGATGCCTTCAGGACTGATACAACCCAAATAAAGCAATAAATTTTGCTTTTCACTGTCGCCAGCTGTATTAAACCAGCCTACGGTTGTATCATTATCGTGAGTTCCGGTATAAACTACTGCATTTCGCGGGTAATTAAACGGTAAAAATGGATTACCGGGATCGGAACCAAAAGCAAACTGCAAAACTTTCATCCCAGGAAATTCATACTTGTCTCGCAGCGCTTCAACCTCTGGCGTAATTACTCCCAAATCTTCCGCTAAGACGGGTAGCTTGCCTAATTTCTGTTTAATCGCATCAAACAATTCTTCTCCAGGGGCTTCAATCCACTCTCCATTAATGGCGGTTTCTTCCCCTTGTTTTACAGCCCAATAAGCTTCAAACCCTCGGAAGTGGTCAATACGAATAATATCTACATAATCCAGCATCGCCTCAAAACGCTGTACCCACCACTTAAAGTCTTGTTTTTGCAGTTCCTCCCAGTTGTAAACTGGATTGCCCCACAGTTGACCCGTAGCGCTAAAGTAATCTGGTGGGACTCCCGCCATTAATGCAGCTTCTCCCGTCTCTTCATCCAAGCGAAAGGTTTCGGGATGCGCCCAGACATCAGCACTATCGTGAGCTACGTAGATAGGAATATCGCCAATAATCTCTATATCACGCATATTGGCGTAGCTCTTCAGCTCTGACCACTGTCGGAAAAATTGATATTGGATGAATTTGTAATAAAAAATACTTGTAGTCAGTTGCCGTTGTGCCCGATCCAACGCTTCTGGTTCGCGCTTGGCGAGTTCTGGTTCCCAGGTATGCCAGCTAGCACCATCTTGGGCATCTTTGATTGCCATAAATAAGGCATAATTATCCAGCCAATAAGCTTTGCTGTCACAAAAACCCGCAAATTCTTTTTGCTGGATAGGCGATGCCTTAGTTTTAAAGTTCTCGCAGGCTTTTTTTAGCAGCTCAATTTTAATTGGTGCAACCCGCTCAAAATCTATTGTGTCTGTGGGAAATGTTGGTAAATTAGCAAAGTCTTCTTCGGCTAACAAACCTTCATCTAGTAGTTTTTCCGGGCTAATCAGCAGGGGATTTCCTGCCATTGCTGAGTAGCACATGTACGGGGAATTGCCGTACCCAGTCGGCCCCAAGGGTAAAACTTGCCAAATTTTTTGATAACTTTTTTCGAGAAAATCAATAAATTTATAGGCTTCTAAGCCTAAATCTCCAATACCAAAGCGACTGGGAAAAGAGGTAGGATGCAGCAAAATGCCGCTGGATCTAGAAAAAGGCATATTTAACTTGAAGTATAGGAAGAAGCAATTGTCTAAACGACACGCTACGCGATCGCATCGAATTTACCACGGAACAGTATTCAGTTATCAGTTGTATCAGACGTAATAAATACTGTTAACTGTTAACTGTTAACTGTTAACTGACTATGACTTACCGAAATCCTGCACCGACGGTTGATATCATCATTGAATTAGTGGATCGACCACATCGACCAATAGTGTTAATTGAGAGACATAATCCCCCGTTGGGTTGGGCAATTCCCGGTGGTTTTGTGGATTATGGTGAAGCAGTGGAAGTAGCGGCGCGGCGAGAGGCTGAAGAAGAAACGGGTTTACAGGTGGAGTTGATTGAACAATTGTTGGTGTATTCTGACCCCAATCGCGATCCCCGTCAGCATACCATCAGCATTGTGTTTTTGGCGACGGCGACAGGAGAACCAAAGGCGGGAGATGATGCCAAGAGTGTAGGCATTTTTGAGTCTTGGCGCGTGCCTGGGAATTTATGTTTTGACCACGATCGCATTTTGCGGGATTACTGGCGGTATCGGCATTATGGGATACGTCCGAGGTTGGGTTAGGGAACGAACCGCAAAGGCACAGAGGGCGCAGAGGAAGAGAGTGGAATACCTGTGACGCAAAATTTTTGTGATTATACTGATTCAGAAGTATTTAAAAGTGCATTATGGATGCTGAGGAACTTTTGGAGAAGTATGCCGCAGGAACACGGCAGTTTCATAAAGGAAATCGTCAAGGCATAGACCTTAAAGGTACAGATCTCAGTGAGATAGACCTATTTAGTGCAAATTGGAATGGGGCAGATTTGAGTGAAGCGACCCTGACTCGGGCAAAGCTTAATAGTACCAGCCTTAGTAGAGCATCTCTAACAAATGCAAATTTGAGTGGAATAGAGGGTTCTTCAATCAATCTTAGTTGGGCAGATTTAAGTGATGCGGACTTAAGTTATGCAAATTTGAGTAATGCAAATCTTAGTGGGGCTGACTTGGCTAGAGTAAACTTTACTCAGGTAAAGCTAATTGAAGTAAATTTTTCTGGTGCAAATCTCCAGAAAGCTAAACTTCGGGGAGTTACTTTAGAGAAATGTAATTTATCAGAGGTGAATTTAGCTGATGCGGATTTAGTTAGGGTTTCCTTAAAACAAGCAAACCTTAATAAAGCCTGTCTGCAAGGAGCTAATTTAGAAAGAGCCTGTCTTTCAGATGCAAACTTGATGATGGCAAATCTTGATGGTGCAAATCTGAAGAAGGCAAATTTAACTGGTGCAAATATCTATGGAGTAAACTTTCAAGATGCTGACCTAACTGGTGCGATAATGCCTGATGGAGAAGTTTACAAACCGATCGCTTCACAAGCGGAAATCGGTAAGCAGGAAGCATCGTTAGAACAAGTAATATCTATGACTCGTCAAGTAATTCGTACTGATAAAGCGCCGGCTCCTGTAGGGCCATATAATCAAGCGATCGCAGCTTTTGGTCAAATGGTATTTGTGGCTGGACAAATTGCGATCGATCCCCGTCTGGGTGATGTCCTTTACACTGATGATGTAGCCAAGCAAACCGAACAGGTAATGGCTAATCTAGAAGCAATCCTGACAGCAGCGGGTGCAGCCTTTGAAAATGTCGTCAAAACCACTGTATTTCTAGTTGATATGAATGATTTTGCCGCAATGAATGCGGTTTATGCTAAATATTTTCCTGAAGATACAGCGCCAGCGCGTGCTTGTGTTCAAGTATCGCGTTTGCCAAAAGATGTATTGGTAGAAATTGATTGCATTGCAGTAATTAACAATTAAGAGGACTGAGTCAACAGTCATCCGTCAACCGTTAACGAGTATTTATGCATCTTTAATCTGCTTTAGCTTACTTCAGTTTGACTGATTTGCTTGCTGGCAAGCTTTTCATAGTGTTCTTTATCTCTATATTTAATTGTTCTATTAGGTTGAGCGCCGACAATTGCCAATGGTTCAATATTGGCAGTGACAACCGTACCTGCTGCTACGATTGCTCCGTCTCCAATCGTAATACCGGGAACAATCAATACATTTGCTCCAATCCAAACATTGCGACCGATCGCAACGGGTTTATGAATATAAACAGCATGTTCATAGGGTAGAGCATTACTTTGATAATCATGGTTTGCAGATAGAATCACAACGTTAAATCCAATTGTGCTATTGTCACCAATTGCGATCCCGCCACGACCATCTAATAAAACATTTGTCCCGATGTAGACTTTATTGCCAAGAGAAACATTTTGAGGATGGTCAATACGAATATCTTGCTTAAACCGAACAAGCGAACCCACAAATTTTAATTGGCGCTTGAGTTCTTGATGCTTGTATTCTCTAATCTTGGTTTGCAAATATTCTTGCCACTTCACAATATAAGGAATTAAGGATACTAATATTCGGTCTAATTTATTCGTAATTTTATTTTTAATTTGTTTCATAGGATTGCTCACAGATTATTGTTTAGTATTCCTTTTGGTGTTAGCGATCGCACCTCTAACTTTGAGAATACTGAATTTAAATCTTCTAAGGAAGTATTAAAAATGCCAGAAAATCAGATCAGTGCTAGCCTGACCCTAGCAAATCGGGAAGCTGTGATGGATGCGATCGCTACTATAAAAGACAAGTTACCGTTTTTAATTGATTTAACAACAGAGGAGCGTAGAACTTTACCCAAAATGGGTGACAAGAGTCGGGCATTTGTCAGCAAAGCCTTAGAGGTAGCAACGCAAAACCCTGACTTTTTACCCCGGTCATTTGATGTGGACGAAATGCGTCGAGATATTGAGCTATTTGAGGCTTTGTATCCAGTGTTGTTATCTCTAACGCAACTGCAAGAGCTGGTAGATGATACCTATCTAGCAGTGGGTAGTGAAGCATTTGCAGCGGGGTTAATGGTTTACAATTATGCCAAAGCCAGCAGTAAAGGCACAGGTTTAGAATCTATGGTTGACGATATGGGGCGCAGGTTTGCTCGTAAACCTCGAAAAGCGCAATCGCAAGCATCGAAAGTGTAGAAAAATTCTGCACAACCGTAGAAGTTAAAATTTTTAGCTCTGAGCTTGGATGTTTGAGTCTAAAACTTGACGTTCCGAGTTCAGAGCTTAAATTTTGGAGTTCTGAGCTAGTAGTTTCGAGTTCCAAGCTCCGAGTTTCGAGTTCTGAGCTAGTAGTTCCGAGTTTCAAGCTCGACGTTCCGAGTTCCAAGCTTGGAGTTCTGAGTTTTGAGCTTGGCGTTCCGAGTTCCAGGCTCGACGTTCCGAGTTCTGAGCTAGTAGTTCCGAGTTTTGAGGCAAATACTTCTAAAATCAAGCTTATACACAAAAAAATACTTAAAATTAATTGGAATAAATTCCGAAATACAGCGTGCGTAGTTAGTAGTTATTCTGTAAATATTTGCACTTCAAGATTGAACTTTGTAATGAACCCGCAAAACAAGCCCAAGAGTCTACAAGATATTCTTAAGCAGCGTCAGCAATCAAGTTTTGTGGGTCGTGAAGATCGGGTAAACCAATTCCGCCAAAATTTGCAATTGCCCTTAGAAGACGATCGCCGTCGTTTTTTGTTTAATGTTTGGGGTCAAGGTGGAGTTGGTAAAAGTACGCTGTTACGGCAATTTCGCAAAATTGCTGAAGAAGCAAAAGTTGTCACGGCTTACATTGATGAAGCTGAAAAAAGTGTGCCAGAAGTTATGGGCCGTCTGGCTGAGGAGTTGGAACAGCAAGGTCACAAACTAACGCAGTTTACTGAACGCTACAAAGTTTACCGTCAAAAGCGCCAGGAATTAGAAACCGATCCAGATGCTCCTCAAGGGTTTTCGGCTTTTGTCGGAAAAACTGTTGTCAAAACTGGTGTGCGTTTGGCGCGTCAAGTTCCCGTTAGCGGTGTTGTATTTGATTTTGTAGACGAAGATGCTGTGGCTACGCAAGCTGGAGAATGGGCATCTTATGTAGCGAAGAAATTAACAAATAAAAATGAAGTTCGCTTAGTTCAAGAACCTGTAGAGGTGTTGACTCCTCTGTTTTTGCAAGATATTTCTAAAATTGCTGAGAAAACTACTGTTGGTTTGTTTTTTGATACATACGAACGCACTGGAGAATTTCTAGATAACTGGCTACAGGAAATTCTACAGGGTCGCTACGGTGCAGTACCTCTCAATATATTAATAACTATTGCCGGCCGGCAAGAATTAGATAAAAACTATTGGGCATCCTACGAGGGATTAATAATTCGTTTTCCTTTGGAATCATTTACAGATGAAGAAGCCCAACTATATCTAGCTCGTAAAGGAATTACAAACAGTCAGGTTGTAGAAGTGATTTTACGCCTTGCTGGAAATTTACCCCTGCTGGTAGGAATGTTGGCAGATGCTCATCCTAATAACCCCAACCAAGTATTTGAGCCTAGCAGTAGTGCTGTAGAAAGATTTTTAAAATGGGTTGATGACCCCAAGCGACGACAAGTGGCGCTTGATGCTGCTATTCCTCGGTGTTTGAATCGAGATGTTATAGCCAAGTTAAGGGGAGAACAAGAAGCAGATGAGCTATTTACTTGGCTTAAAGAAACATCCTTTGTCAACGAACGTACCGATGGCTGGGCTTATCATGATGTTGTGAAAACGCAAATGTTACGCCACAAGCGTCTTTCATCGCCGCAAGGTTGGGCTGAGATACATAGTCAGTTGGCAGACTATTACGACACACTAGGTAACGAATTGCAATTAGACGAAGTAAAAGCCTGGCGGGATAAAACTTGGCAAAGCCATAAGCTCAACGTTTTGTACCATCGCTTATGCCAATCACCACAAAAGCAATTACCTGTAGCTCTCAATCAATTCCTTGCTGCTCTCAAAAATCAACGGACTTTTGCTCAACATTGGGCAGCAACAATGCTTCAGGCTGGTAAAGATGTTGATTCTGCTGAAGTTCAGCGGTGGGGGGAGCAACTAGCCAATTGGTTAAAAGCCTATGAAGACAAACGTTATGAAGCTGCGGCTGAAATGCTCACGACACTTTTGAGCGATGCTAGCCTTGAGGACAAATGGCGTGCAGTAGCGTTAGATTGGCGTAGTTATATTTACTTTCAATCTAATCAATACTCAAAAGCTTTAGAAGATTTAACCCAAGCGATAAAGTTAGTGCCTGAAGAAGTTGAATATTTAACAGTTCGAGGTATGACTTATTGCCAAATGCAGCGTTACCAAGAAGCACTGCAAGACTTTAACCGTGTTATTGAGCTTAACCCCAATTATCAATTGGCGATCGCAAGTAGAGGTGTGACTTACCGCCTGATGTACCAATATGATGAAGCACTACAAGACTGTAACCGCGCTATTGAACTTGACCCTAATGACCAATGGGCGCTGGCACATCGGGGTGTAACTTACCGCCTGATGCACCGATATGAGGAAGCACTGCAAAACCTAAACCGCGCCATTGAACTTGACCCTAATTATCAATGGGCGATCGCAAGTAGAGGCGATACTTACCGCTATATGCACCGATATGAGGAAGCACTGCAAGACTTAAACCACGCCATTGAACTTGATGTCGATTACCAATGGACACCAGCCACAGGATTTAGGGGTTTTATTTACCGACGAATGCAACGCTACCATGAAGCACCACCACAAGGCTTAAACCGCCCTATTGTACTTAACCATAATTACCAATGGGTGCTGGGTCGTCGGGGTTATACTTATCGCCAAATGCAGCGCTACAGTGAAGCACTACAAGATTTAAACCGTGCTATTGAACTCGATCCCAAAGATGACTGGTCGCTGATAAATAGAGGTTATACGCATCTGATGCTTAAGTGCTACAATGAGTCTCTTGCAGATTTCAATCGTGCTGTTAACTTAAAATCTGATGTCGTTTTCCCTCAGAGACCTGAAACCAGTGGGTTTCCAAACTCCCGTCAGGTTTTTTATGATTGGTATTTGTATAATCGCGCTTTAGCTTACCTAGCCCTAAACCAACCAGACAAAGCACGGGCTGATTTGGCCCTTGCCATCAAGCTTGCTAAAGAGCATTACCAAAAAGATGCTAAAAACTGGCGTAATAGTTTTAACTTAGCTCTTTACTATTTGACTGCCCAATATCATCAACCAGCAGAGCAGTTGTATCGGTATACCTTATCTCAAGGTGCTTCCTTAAATATCCGTATAGCAATCCAAATAGCAATCCAAGACCTGAATGACTTTTTAGCTGTGTTCCCTAATCATGTGCAAGCTACATCTATGAGACAGTTGTTGCAGTCTTTCCTCACCTAAATATTCCTTAAATTGTAGGATTTTTTGTCTAGCTCTTATGCGATCGCATCTGCTGAATTCGATCTAAATTGTCCCGTTACTAGCTTCTCAATTACATACTTCAACAAAAACAGTACTAGCACTTGAGCTTAACTACTTAAATCTTGCAAACTCCAGCGCTACGTCCTCAGTTCGATGCACGAGCAACTTTATTGTCATTAGGAAGAGTAGAAAAGTACATCTTGAGAGACTGTATTCCCGATTGAGGGAAGCATATAGTGTAATTAGTAATAATGCTCTTTATAATAATCAAGCAATAATGTCTAGAGCATTTGTATCGATATTTACAGAAATTTACTGTCAGGGTGTCAGAATTTTGAGGAGCTAATATTTACCCGTATTCTTCTTAAGAAAAGTTATGAGTGAGATACCTACAGATGGTCAAATGACCTGGAAATTAGAAGGAGCAACAGATACCGCTTTACACTTACGGCACGATCCGTCAGAGCCTTGGCGGCCATATGAAGAGTTTCCAGAGTACTTTCTGCCCGATCCGCGTGAGTTTTCTAAAGGGTATGCAACCTTCCTAGCATTACTGAAAAAGGGCTGGAAGGCTGTTTGAGTCAAATTTGAAATCACACTTGCGATAATTCTTTGTGGCGATCGCTCAGCTTTGTCACAATCCTGACATCAGGTAGATACACTACCATAAATTAATATGAGAAAATGTAAAGATATCTTGAATAGAACTTGACACAAATACCTTGTTGTAGGTGTGCATATCAAAGAGGTTTAATTGCTTATGAAGTTTCAGCCTCCAATTGTCCAGTTATCACCAGAATCCTTGGTGGAAGAGTTTTTCCGGCAATCGGAAGGCAACTGGCGATCGCAACGTCGCTACTACACCCTCAAAGATGGTGAAACGCAGGAAGTAGTCAGTGCGATCGCCGTGCATTTTCTGGAACAGGGAAATAAGGAACTGATTCAGTTAGCGCGTCTGCATGAAATGGCAGATGAAACGATGCTGAAATGCGGGGTTTTGACAACTTGGGAAAGCAACTATATCGGCCCCAGCCCTAAGCAAACCACAGGTTCAACTGTATTTGGAGTTTTGGGAACAGCATTGTATCGCGATCGCGGATTTTCCACCTCCAAACCGATCGTTGCTCAATTCTCCATGCGCGACCCTAAAACCATGTGTTTGCGAACCGAGTACAGCGGGAACGTATTTGAGGAAGAACTGAAACTAATCGGCACGCAATACCGCACCCGGCAAACGATAATTTCCCGCGCTGGAGAAGAACAGATGATTGGACAATACTTAGAGAAACGAATGTAGACCGACACAGGGACGCGGGAACGCAGGGATAAATAGAATAACTCTTACCTTCTGCCTCCTGCCTTCTGCCCTAATTCCAATCTTGTTCTTCTTTTTTGCCACGACTTTTGTAAATTCCGCCAACATCGTGGATTTGGCGTGTTTTTTCAAATAATTGGGCTTCTGTCAGTCCCCATTGCTGTAAGACTTTATCTAGGTCTTTTTGGATATCTCTTGCACCTGGAAAGCCTTGATAACGAATTCGCAGCCTAGCTAATTCGGCTAGATTATAGTCTGTTGCCTCTTGAGAGAGTAAAATATCAATTAGGGGGCGATCGCGATTGTAAAGTGGATGTTGTTGATCTTTGCCTCCGGTTGCTTCAGTCATGGTGAGTCGTGAGTTTTGAGTTCTGCGTTTTTAGTGTAGTCTACAGCCAAGGAAAAATATTCAACACTGAACACTTACTCGTCAATTTTACTACTCTTAACTCACTCAGCATCCGGCAGTGTGGGCGCAAGACCTGGCACTCCTCCGCACTCAGGACTCGTTGCAGACGGCAACTACACCTGAGCTAATACGGCTCTCACCACTGCCACTCAACTTTAAATAAAGATACATTAGCTCTAAGAAAATACAAGAAAGTTTAAATGAGGGTGAATTTTAGCTCACCCAAAGTCCAAGCAGCAAGGGAGCAATAACCCATTATGTTTGAACACTTCACTTCCGAAGCCATTAAAGTAATTATGCTAGCTCAGGAGGAAGCACGTCGCCTGGGACACAACTTCGTAGGGACTGAACAAATTCTCCTGGGTTTAATTGGAGAAGGAACTGGGGTTGCTACCAAAGTGCTGACCGAATTGGGCGTTACTCTCAAAGAAGCACGTCGCGAAGTAGAAAAAATTATTGGTAGAGGTTCTGGTTTTGTACCACCAGAAATTCCTTTTACTCCTAAGGTTAAAAGCCTCTTCGAGCAATCGTTTAAAGAAGCTCATAGTCTGGGAAACAACTACATCAACACCGAACACTTACTCTTGGGGTTGACCGAAGCTGGTGAAGGTGTTGCCGCCAAAGTGCTGCAAAATTTAGGGGTTGACCTCAAGAGTGTCCGCACCGCTGTAGTTCGTCGTTTAGGTGAAGATCCATCTGTGCTGGTAGGCGGTAGTGGACCGAGACGCACCCAAGCACTAACTACAGAGGAGTTTGGCAGAAATCTCACTAAGTTAGCACAAGAAGGCAAAATCGACCCCGTAGTTGGTCGTCAAAAAGAAATCGAGCGTGCCATTCAAATTCTTGGTCGCCGGACAAAGAATAACCCTGTATTGATTGGAGAACCAGGGGTTGGTAAAACCGCGATCGCAGAAGGTCTAGCTCAACGCATTGTTAACCAAGATGTCCCGGATATGTTGCTGAACAAGCAAGTTATCAGTCTTGATATGGGCTTGTTGGTGTCTGGGACTCGCTTCCGTGGCGACTTTGAAGAACGTATCAAGAAAATCGTCGATGAAGTCCGTTCTGTGGGCAACATCATTCTGGTGATTGATGAAGTACATACCCTAGTTGGTGCTGGTGGTACAGAAGGCGGCTTAGATGCAGCCAACATTCTCAAACCTGCCTTGGCACGGGGAGAACTCCAGTGCATCGGTGCGACCACCCTTAACGAGTATCGTCAACACATTGAGCGTGACGCAGCCTTAGAGCGCCGTTTCCAATCAATTCTGGTAGGCGAACCCTCTGTAGAGGAAACCATTGATATTCTCTATGGCTTGCGTGGAGCCTACGAACAGCACCACAAAGTACAAATTTCTGATGACGCTGTGGTAGCAGCAGCGCAGTTGTCAGATCGTTATATTAGCGATCGCTTCTTGCCAGACAAAGCAATAGACTTAATTGACGAAGCTGGTTCTCGCGTTCGTCTGCGGAACTCTTATGGTTCTAATAACAAAGAACTGAAACGTCAACTAGCTGGCGTAACCAAAGCCAAGCAAGAAGCAGTCAGACTCCAAAATTTTGACAAAGCTGGAGAACTGCGCGACAAGGAATTAGAACTCGAAGCAGAAATACAATCTGCGTCACAAACCGAGCAAACCGTCAAAATCCCTGTAGTTGACGAGGAAGACATTGCTCAAATCGTGGCTTCTTGGACTGGCGTACCAGTTAACAAACTCACTGAATCTGAGTCAGAGTTGCTGTTACACCTAGAAGACACGCTTCACCAGCGGTTAATTGGTCAAGAGCAAGCAGTTACTGCCGTATCTCGTGCTATCCGTCGTGCCAGAGTTGGGTTAAAGAGTCCTAACCGTCCGATTGCTAGCTTTATCTTCTCCGGCCCTACCGGAGTCGGTAAAACAGAATTGGCGAAAGCATTGGCAGCTTATTTCTTCGGTTCCGAAGAAGCCATGATTCGCCTCGACATGTCTGAATACATGGAAAGCCACACCGTCTCCAAGTTGATTGGTTCGCCTCCTGGTTACGTCGGATACGACGAAGGTGGACAACTTACCGAAGCTGTGCGGCGCAGACCATACACAGTGTTGCTGTTCGACGAAATCGAAAAAGCACACCCTGATGTATTCAACATGCTGCTGCAAATCTTGGATGACGGACACCTCACCGATGCCAAAGGTCGCAAAGTAGACTTCAAGAATACCTTGATTATTTTGACTTCTAACATTGGTTCTAAGGTGATTGAAAAAGGTGGTGGTGGTTTAGGCTTTGAGTTTGATAATCAAGCCGAAGCTAGTTACACCCGCATTCGTAACTTAGTAAATGAGGAACTAAAGACTTACTTCCGTCCGGAATTCCTCAACCGTGTCGATGAGATTATCGTCTTCACCCAGCTTTCTAAGGATGAAGTCAAGCAAATCGCAGCTATCATGCTTCGTGATGTTGCTAGCCGCTTGACCGAAAAAGGAATCGTCCTAGAAGTTACCGAACGCTTCAAAGAGCTTGTAGTACAAGAAGGCTATAACCCTAGCTACGGTGCAAGACCGTTACGCCGGGCAATTATGCGCCTATTGGAAGATTCTCTGGCCGAAGCAATGCTCTCTGGCGAAATCAGCGATGGAGATACAGCCATTGTTGATGTTGATGATGACAATCAAGTGAAAGTCAGAAAATCAGAAAAACGAGAGTTACTCTTAGCAAGCGCTGGCTAATATCGGTATCCACTCAGTTTTGCTCTCAAATTATCGCCCCTGGCATCAAGACCAGGGGTTTTCTAGCATAAAAATCAAAAATTATTTTTAGTTATTGACTTTTTAAAACCCCCGGTTCTCGTTGAATGGGCAAGATATCTAAAATATCAGTGCTGGCACAATATTCTAAGTCTTCATGACATTCAAGGCGCAACAGTCTTTTGCCATGACTAGCTTGGTGAAATAATCCCAATAAATTATCTTGCCACTGTGAATAAAGAGCCATCGCACTAATTACCTCATCATTGCCAGCCAAATCATCTTGTGACAACTGGGATTTTTCTACAAGACTATGAGCGATCGCACCCGCACAAGCTGTATCCTCTAAAGAAAAACTGCCTTCCCAACCGGAACCGACAATCCACACTGTCTCTGGTTGCTTTTCTAAAAGGTATTGCACTACTGCTGCTCGGTTAATAAAAGCTGCTGCTAGTACAACTGGCGAGTCTTGTACTCTTTGTAAAGCACGGGTGCCATTGGTAGTACTGATGAACAAGCGTCGCCCTTCCACCAGTTCTGGCGTGCAGTCAAGGGGAGAGTTACCCAGTTCAAAACCAGCTACCTTAGCGCCACCGCGTTCTCCTGCTCGCAGACGTTTTTGGGCGGGCCATTGTTCGCTAACTTCCATGAGTTGGTCTAAATCGCTGAAGACTTGCACAGCTTCGCCGCCAGCTGCCAAGACAGTCGCCATTGTACTAGTGGCTCGCAAGACATCGACTGCGATCGCGCAGTCAGGAACTTGACCATTGGGAGTCAATTCCGGAGTATGGTATACAAATAGCTTCACGCGCTGGATACACCTGCTCTAAATACTATTGCTGAGATTACATTTTAATTGGTGTTATTCACCATAATCACAGTTAAACCAAGGTATTTCTTATTCTTATGCAAGAGTATTTATTATCCTAGGTCGGGAGATTTATGCCAATGAACACAAACAACGGTAATCTAAAAAAAGAAGCAGGGGAGATGAGGGAACCAGGGGACGCGGGGACGCGGAGAATAACGACTGACAACTGACAACTGACAACTGAAAACTGACAACTGACTTTATGGCACCTTTACCCGACTACCGCCCGAAACAACTGTCTGTAGGCCCGTTGGAAGCAGAAATTTTGAATATCATCTGGGAACTGGGTTCAGTTACAGTCAAAGATGTACACGATCGCATTCTGTCTGACCCCAACCGAGAATTAGCTTACACTTCTGTCACCACAGTTTTACGTCGTCTCACTGACAAAGGTTGGTTAGCCTGCGATAAACAAGGGCGTGCATTCTATTGGCGACCATTACTCACACAGCAGCAAGCACAGGTAATCAAAGCACACGAGCAGTTACAGCGATTTCTGGCTGTGGGCAATCCTGATGTGATCGCTGCTTTTGCAGATAGTTTGGATGAAGCTAGCAGCCAACAAATAGAAGCGATCGCTAAACGCATTCAAGCTGCAAGGCAAGCCAGGGAGGAACAATAATGCATCTAATCATGATTTTGACTGCTTTGGCAGTTTCTTGGATTTTGCGATGCTCTTTTAATAATTCCCAAGGTAGTTGGAATGTCCGGTGGCGGCGATCGCTATTTTTGTTTCTCTTCCCGCCATTGCTTATTTTCATGACTGCGATCGCCCTAATATTCATGGGGCCACAAGGAAAAATGGGCGGGGTATATACTGGCTGGTTCAGCTATGTACTAGCATTACTTTTTCTTTCTTTTTTCGCCTTTTTATGCATTAAACTGGCTTTCCAAGGTTGGCAGTCTGTGAAATCTGCGCGTGACTGTCCTTTGGTTAATCTTGAGGGTACACAAGTTAGGTTACTCAACACCGGGGCGCTATTTGCCGGACAAATTGGTTTTTGGCAGCCAGAACTAGTCGTGAGCCAAGGATTACTGCAAACTCTCTCTCTAGACCATGTAGGCAGCGTCTTAGCCCACGAACAAGGACATTACAATTACCGAGACACATTTTGGTTTTTCTGGCTGGGTTGGGTGCGTTCCTGCACCGCTTGGTTGCCCAATACAGAACCTTTGTGGCAAGAACTGTTAGTTTTGCGAGAATTACGCGCTGATAGTTACGCCGCATCACAGGTAGACCCACTGTTGCTTGCAGAATCACTTTTGTTGTCTGTGAGTAGCACAAATGTAGTATCAACAGAAATTTGCTGTGCTGGGTTGGGTGTTCCTGGGGTAGGCGATCGCTTAGAACAGAGAATAGAAGCGTTATTAGCACCACCACAACCAGACCCTGACCTCAATTGGCAGTATTGGAATGCTTTTCTATTGGCTTTTCTGCCATTGGTAACTGTGATATTCCACACTTAATGGAGAGTGGGGAGTGGTGTAATACTTTTGGCTTTGCAATAACAAACATCTCTTGTAGTTTGAGAAAAGATTAAGTTCAATCAATATAAAAATGCCGTAAAAATTAAGAGTTAGGAGCGATTTTAGTCAATACTCCTAACTCTTAAAACTGTATAGCAATCGGTTAATTTGTCTATTAACGCACAGATCAAATAACCTCTGATAACTGCCTTTCTGGTGTTGGTGCTTCTAGTACTTGAGAGTAGAAGAATCCTGCAAATGCACCTCCTAAGATTGGTGCTAACCAGAACAGCCACAACTGCTGTAATGCCCAACCACCAACAAAAACTGCTGGGCCTAAGCTACGGGCTGGATTCACTGATGTATTAGTTACAGGAATACTAATAAGGTGAATCAATGTTAACGTTAAACCGATCGCAATTGGAGCAAAACCTTGGGGCGCACGGCGATCTGTAGCACCTAGGATGACCGTTAAAAAGATAAAGGTTAGCACCAATTCAGCAATGAAACAAGCTGTCAGCGAATAACCACCTGGAGAGTGTGCGCCAAAACCGTTGGCTGCAAAACCACTTTTAACAAGGTCAAATCCAGGTTTCCCGGTAGCAATCAAAGCGAGAACTCCTGCGGCTGCTACAGCCCCAAATATCTGCGAACCAATGTAGACAAATACAGCACTTCCCGTTGTTATGAGGTACAGTTAGTAAGAAGAAAAATAATATCTTTTCATGAAAGCATATTCAATCGATCTCCGAGAAAAAATAGTTGCAGCACATATTCAGGAGAAAATATCAATTCGTCAAGTGGCA
>NZ_JAVRBR020000091.1:0-22490 GCF_034531165.2 Dendronalium sp. ChiSLP03b
GACTCATATTTGATTTTTGAAATACACGTAGGTGCGTTATGCCTCTGGCACCATCCTATGGTTTTGGTGCGTTACGCTACGCGATAACACAACGCCAGTTTGCTCAAGTCGGGAGACCCGCCCACGCAACTGGCTCCCCTAACATATACTTAATTTTTTCATAAATCAAATCGGATTCCTATAGTGCGACGAATATAAACATTAAGCTTGTCATTATTTTAGCATTTAAGTGTTTCGAGCGCAGGCTTTACTACCTGCGCTACATCAAAGAAGATTAAACTAATCAAAATAAATGGCATATATTACTATTAAAAGGCATCTTTGAGTAAAAATAGCGATCGCTACTTTTACCCCTTATAGATTATATTTTGCCTTTACGACCAAAAAACTAAATCACCTCCCGGCATTTTTCCAATGAAAGAGCTAATTGTTATACGTTCTCCAATGCCTGGTAAGACTTCATGAAAATTACGGCTGTTGAAAATGACTAAATCTCCTGTGAGTGGAATATTATGTTTTACTTCTCTTGTAGCTACTAAAGCACGATCGTAACCATAGGAACCAGGAGTTTTATATTGTTCATCTTCTGGCTGCCACTGCCGATTGTAGACTTTGCAGACACCTCCTTGGCTAGGCGCTTTTACATATATATTCCATACTAGCTGTGAGGTAATATTTCCTATTTCCCAATCTGGAGCATCTAACCCTGCAAAGTCTATGTGTAGCAAGGCAATATTAATATGACGTATCAATCCGGCAAAATAATAGCCATAGACTTCATTTTCGCAAGCAATTTGTACTTTATTTGATACATTCTGACGCAGAATTGTTGCCAAACGTTTTAATGGGTCAAAAGATAAGGAAGTTACCCGATTATAAGTTTCGTTGGCTTTTTCAACTGCATCAAAATATCCCCTCTTATCCCTATTTATATATTCAAATTGGGTAATTCCAATTCTTCCTATTGGTGGTTCCACATTTTTATAAAAATCAAACCCAACTTTTTCAATTGCCAAAGCTAATTTATTACATTCTTCAGATGAAGCAAATTTAGAAATGCGAATTGATGGAATCTCATTTCTCAGCAATGCTTGGAAATTTTGATAGTTCATTTCACAGTCATTTAAAGTTTGCCACTGAGTTGTTTTTAGCATGGGAACTTTCTCACTCATAATTTCTTGTAAACTAAGTTTTTAGAAAAATAGGAAATGATAGAAATAAACTTAAAATGAAAGTTTTAGCTTTTAGATATATCTATACTGCTATGTACTGCATACATAGCAATGTAGAGCCGCACATGTGGCTTAACTCACCGCGCATGAGGGTGGCTCCACATATATTCAAAAATCCTAGTCCTACAGATAATTAATAAGGGCTTTCCCGAGGATATAAGAGGTTAATGAGCTTGTGCCGTAGTGCTGATTCTTCTTTTTGTAACTGCTCTAACTGCTCTACTATTTCTTCTTTTACTCCTAAAATAGAAGCCATTTGCCGAATTTTTACTTTTTCCTTTTCATGAGGTTCTCCATCAGCAGCACAAACTTTAATTGCAGTAAAAAGTATATCTCTCTGTGCCATAGATACTTGAGGAGAAAGAGCAATTACTTCTTCTATAGCATCATCCGCCTCATATGCTTTTAGCTCTTCAATCACCCAGTCTTCTACTCCCCATGATGCACAGAATCCAAGTGCCCAGTCCTTTTCTTCTGGTGAGAGAACTCCATCTGCTTTAGCGCAACATAAAACAGATTTCATATAAATGCTACTATCTTCATTTGTAGGAATCTGGTTAAAGCCAAAGAACCAATTCATTATCCACAATGAACCAAGTTTCGTGATATCAGACATAAGTTTTCTCCCTAAATACTAATGACTCAAATTTTGATTTTCTGAGGCAGCAAAATACTTAAATGGTCTGTTATTTTACCTTTTTGATAAACAACATAAATTTGAGTATTTTAACTGTTTGAGAAAGTTGCTTTGTCTTAGCCCCTCACAGAAGGTAGGTGCTAAACTCTTACCCATTTCAAAACCTTGAGATCTTTATCATAGCGATAGGTTAAGCCATCCCTAGTAGTGATAGACTCCCCTTTGCTTGCCTTACTTCTAATAGTGGAAACGGAATAGTTCGTTAATGCATTCATTTCTTTATGAGAAAACCTTTCGCTTGTACTTATTTCTAACTCTTGTGATTCATTATTAGGTAAAACATCTATAGCAACTTCAGCATTTTCAGAAGTATTAGTGACAATTTCTTTTGCTTTTTGCAGTCGATAATCTTGTACAGTTACAAGTTGCCAACTGGAATCTTGTGAGAGTTCCAGAACCCATTGATGATAATTAAATAGACTTTCTCGATGCCCAACACTAATAAAGGTTGTTTTCGTTGATTGTAATTGTTGATATAAACTTCCTTCATTTTTTAAATCCAAAGCACTTGTTGCTTCATCTAAGATAGTAAAGCTAGGATGAGTAACTAACAGTCGTGCAAAAGCAAGGCGTTGTTGTTCTCCCAGAGATAATATGTTTTCCCAAGGAACTTCAGTATCAAAGCCTTCAACTCGACTTAGCAAGTTTTGCAGGTTTACTTGTTGCAAAACATCTTTGAGTTCTGCATCGGTCATCTGACGATTTGTATTAGGATACAGTAATTGTTCGCGCAAAGTTCCTAAGATAATGTAAGGACGTTGGGGTAAGAATAAGACTTCTTTTAGCGGAGGACGCACCAGACGGCCAGTTCCCGCATTCCACAAACCAGCGATCGCTCTCAACAGAGAACTCTTCCCTCGACCACTGGGGCCAACAATTAATAAACCTTCTCCAGGCTGAACGTTCAATGACAAGTCTTCGACTATCACTTGCTCATAGTTTGGCGTTTGTAAAGTAACATTCTCAAAAGCAAATTGGTTCTCTTCTATTGTTTGAATCGTACTGACATTTTCAGATTGTTTAGTTACTGCTTCTAACGCATCTGAAAACTCAGATAAACGCTCAACATAACTAGAAAATCGTCCAGAAACACTAAATTCCCGGATTAATTCTTCTAAAGCACCAGCAAACATATAGCAAGCTGTAGTAGCTTGTCCAACTTGTCCGAAATCAATTTCACCTTTAATATATAAAGGTGCGAGTACTACGAGTGCGATCAGTTCGATAACAGCCCGGTATCCTCTATTAAAAATTTCCTTACTTCTCTCCCAATCAATCTTTTGTTTAATATCTTTTATCAAAATATTAAATCGGCGTTGAATTATATTTATTTCCTGTTCTTCTCCTCGAAAAAAAGCTATCGACTCAGCGTGATTGCGAACATGAGTTAGACAATAACTATAATCAGCTTTAGCCTCAAGTTCTGCCTGATTAATCTTAATTAATTCTTGATTTAAGTAAATAGCAATAAAGTTACCTACAATTGTATAGATAATTAGAGCAATAGCTATCTGTTGTGAAATCGTCCAGACAACTATTAAAAAAGTTATCATTTCCAGTACTTTTTCTAGGAAAGTAGCTGAAAAACTGAGGGCGTTACCAGTAACTGGTTCAATTTCTTGAGATAAACGTTGATCTGGATTATCAATATCTGCTTTAAAATTAATTTTATAATAAGCACGTTTGTTCAAATATTTATTTAAAACATAATTATTGAGCCATTGATACCAATCAAGAGAAATCTGTTTTCTCACAAACTTAGTCAGTCCTACTAAAAGCGTTATTAATACAAGTCCAACAGCATAAAAACCTATAGTATAACTAAATTTAGAGGCATCTTTCTCTTGAATAATAACATCGATTAAATAGCGATGAATAAAACTATTAAAAGTAGTTACACCTACAAGGCTAAAAATTAAAAATATTAGGAGAATCAGCATTCCCCAGGCACGAATAACGTCTGAAAAAGCTCTTTCTCCTGGCTTGTTTGGATACCAATAAGGGACAGCGATCGCTTTGACATTTTTCCAGAATCGGATAAAGTCTGAAAAAGCATTTGTTGCGGGTTTAACTTGAACAACTTGAGTTGACATATTCGAGAGATAAACTATATTTAATACTTTTTCAAAACATATTACCTAATTGTTGAGTGCGGCTCAAAGCAGTCAGCACCGCATTAGAAATGACAGTTCGCATACCACCTTTTTCTAACTCGTAAAGACCCGCAGCAGTCACTCCTCCAGGACTCGTTACCTTGTTTCGTAAGACGGCTGGATGTTCATCAGTTTGAAACATCAGTTCTATACTGCCAGCAATTGTATGCAATGTGAGTTCTTGCGCTTGTGCGCGAGTTAAACCCATCTGAACCCCAGCATCAATCATCGCTTCGATGTACAAAAATATAAATCCAGTCCCGGCACTACTCAACGCTGTTGCCATATCCAGGTAATGTTCATTTTGAGTAGCAAATTCCTTGCCTAATGCTTGTAAAATGACTTGGGTATGCGATCGCTGTATTTCTGTCACACTTGATGATGCGCTCCACACCGTAGTCCCATGACCAACTTGCACAGCAATATTCGGCATTGTGCGGACAACGGCAGGATGATTCAATCCTTGGCACAGAGATGCAATACCTACTCCACCGACGATACTAATTACTAAAGCATCAGGTGAAATTTTATCTTTCAACGTAGCCATCACAGAGGCTAAAACCTGCGGCTTCACCGCCAATATCACGATAGATGCGCCTTGCACAGCTTCTATATTGCAGGTTGTAGTATGTACTTCATATTCCCTCTCTAGATGAAGGCATCGAGTAGAAAGTGGGTCACTGACTATAACTAGATCGGGTTGTTGAATAGTTTTTGTCGATAACAATCTACTAATTATCATTTCGCCCATCGTTCCACCGCCGATAAAGGCAATTTTTAAATCCGTGAGCATATCTTCTCCTGATTTGACATGTTGTTGGTATTAATAGGACTTACGCACAAGTTATGAGAGAATCGAACCACAGAGGCACAGAGGACACAGAGTAATGAGAGTTCGAGAGGTATTTTGCGTAAGTTTTACAGTAATTTTCGTGTATTTAGACCACAATCTTGTTTCTTCCTTTGCGCCTTTGCGTGAGATAAAAATAATCTGATTCATTTACCTGAAAATTGCTGTAATCAAGATAAATTAGGCTGAATCACAGCTTTTAATACAGAGCCTTGTTCTACATCCGCTAGCGCTTGATTAATTTCTGCTAGTTTGTATGAACGGCTAATTATGCTCGACCAAGCAATATTTTTACTTGAATCACTATGGCGTTTTAGTAATTCAATCATTCTGTAAAAATGGCTGAAATCAATTCCCCAAGTCCCGCGAATATCAATATGTTTGAGATTAATTTCTAAGTGGGGATTGATGAGAATTTCACCCGTATTTGTGTAATGCCCGACAATTATATAACGACCGCCATTTCTTGTCATATTCAAGCCCTCTTTGACAGCAATGGGAATGCCTGTGGCTTCAATCGTGACATCAGCACCGTGTCCGTGCGTCAATTCCAAAACTCGCGCAATATGTTGTTGTGGATTGTTAGCCTCAATTACAAGGGTTTCATCTACACCGAAGGATTTAGCAACTACTAAGCGACTTTCATATTTATCAATGACAATTACTTTGCCCGCACCTGAAAGCAAAGCTAGAATTGCCGCACTCAAACCCACAGGCCCGCAACCCTGAACTACGACAATATCACCAATTTGAATCTGCGCTCGGTCGATAGCGTGTAGTGCAGTTGGTAAAGCACACCCCCCAGCAATGAATTGCTTTGGTGAGACTTCTTCAGGTAAAGTGAGAACTTTAACCCCTGGTTTGAGGTAAATCAATTCAGACCAACCACCCAGTAATCCATCTTTCGCTGAGTAGGTAACACCATAAACCTTACGTTGTGGACAGCGAGTGGATGCTTTGGCTACTAGACAATACCAGCAGTTGTAACAAGTTTCGTGGACATCAAGAAAAGTGGCGATCGCTCCAGCCTGAATCAATTTACCATTGACATCATTAACCTGTCCGCCTGTTTCCACCACACGACCAACTGAAAAGTGGCCGGGAATAATTGGATACGGTACTCCCTGTAGGTGCCCACGTAGTAAATGTACATCAGTGCCACAAACCTCAGAATATAAGGTTTCAATAATGATTCCACCCTTTTCTAAAATAGGGTCTGGTAATTGTTGCACTTCAACTGGGTTATTAGGTGCAGTCATCACAGCTGCTTTGGGCATGAATCATTACCTCACTGATTTAAGACCAAAAAATAATTTCACCATTAGGAAGTAAGCCAATCATAGAAGTGAAAGCTACACGTTGTCCGTGCATTGGCTCAACATAGTGAAAGTTGGTTGTATTGAAAAGCAATACATCTCCGATATAAGGTTGAAAAGCGATCGCATCTGCATCAGTAATTACTCGATCGCTATATCCGTAGGAATCGAGTTTATATTGCTCATCTTCTGGTTGCCACAGGCGATCGTAAATGCAAGTTTTACCATGATTATTAGGAGACAATTTCAAGTACAAAGTCCAGGAAAGTTGAGCAGTAATTGTACAAACTTCCCATCCAGATTGCTCCAATGGCGCAAAATCAATATGAATTTGAGTTCCATGCTCTATCTTTCTGATCAGTCCTGCATAATAGCTACCGTAGGATGGTTCAGAAGCAATTCGCACCTTCGCGCCACACTCTCGGAATTTCGCCATTATGCGCTCTAATGGATTGAAGGAAGCAGCTGTAATGGAATTTCTTAATTTAGTTGCCCGTTCTACTTCTTTAAAATAATCTCCTTTACTAATGCTGTTATATTCAAACACTGTGATGCCAACTTTTTCAATCTTGGGACTCACATCTTGATAAGCGTTAAAGTTGAGCAATTGAGATTGAGCATATAACATCTCACACTCTTCAGGTGTGGCAAATTCTTTCAACCGAATCAGAGGAATTCGGTGTTCCAACAGCATTTTTAAAGTTTCTGTAGTTAAGGGATACTCTTGTTTGTTTTCCCACAGTGTCGATTTGATCTGATTAGAAGCAGCAGTCATAATACAGTTCCTTACATTTAAATTTCAACTTTCAACTTTGGTCAACAATCTCAATTCATACTCACATTCAGCAACGCCATGTTTGCTTGTGCTTGTTGAAAGCAAACTTTCAACTGTTCAGCTAAGACCTGGACGTGGGGTTCAGCCATCATCGTGATATGGTTGCCTGGAACAAAATGGATATCTACTGGTTTGCAAGAATACTCACTCCAGCCCCAGGTCGAATCCTGGGAAATCTCAGAAAACTTGCTAGCCAGCCGTTCTGGGGGAGTCTCGCTGGCACGTAAAAGCGTAATTCGGCCAGGATAAATCTGTTGTGGGACATAATTAATTAGAGATAAAGAGTTTGCTTTTAAAGCTTGCACCATGTTTTTCAGCTGCGTAATTTCAGCGTGAGGAGGCAGCATATTCACCATTTTTAAATGCTGTAAAACGTATTTTAGTTGCTCCTCTTCAGACAGCGATCGCAGGGTATCGTATGAAATATCCATATTCGTTGATAGAGAAACTTCTACTGCTTTGATCAGCTCAATCAACCACCTAGCACGATCCCAATCAAGACGCTCAATACGTGCTTTTTTATCTTTAGAGGTTGGTGCTGACATATCAAGCATGACGACTAGAGCAACAATATGTCCTTGATGAAGCAACTGAGTCGCCATTTCAAAAGCTACTATACTTCCTAAAGAATGTCCTCCTAAAAAGTATGGTCCTTGCGGCTGGACGGCTTGCATTGCTTGAATGTAATGACTAGCCATATCCGGAATTCGGGTGGCTGGCTCTAATTCGTCTAGATTGTTTGCTTGAAAACTGTATAATGGTTGCTCATCTCCTAAATAACGCCCTAAGTGATATAAGTAGAAAGGTTCGCCCCCAGCGCCGGGAATGCAGAAGAAAGGTAACTTGGAACCGTTTGGCTGAATTGGTACTAGACAAGACGAATTTGAGTAATCCAAGTCTATTTGCAAAATTGTCGCCAACTGTTCAATAGTTGGGTTTTGGAAGAGGCTTGTTAAACCCATATCTTTACCAAACTGTTGCTTAATTTGAGCTATTAAGTAGGGAGCTAAAAGGGAATGACCACCAAGGTCAAAAAAGTTATCTTGTACTCCTACTTTGTCCACTTTCAGAATCTTTGACCAAATCTGCACCAATTGCAGTTCTAATTGGTTACGGGGTTCGACAAATGTATCTAAGTTATTAATCTTAGAAGATGTAGGCAAAGCGCGGCGATCTACCTTGCCGTTTGGTGTCAGGGGCAAGCTATCTAGGAATACAAAACTAGAAGGCAGCATGTACTGTGGCAGCTTAGTGGAGAGAAAGCGCCGGATTTCACTAATAGTAAGTGTTGAATCCTGATTTGTGATAATGTAAGCCACTAAGCGTTCTTCAGGTGCAGTTACTACAGTTTGATGCACAGATGGGTGTTGTGCTAATACTGTCTCAATTTCTCCAAGCTCAATGCGTATACCGCGAATCTTGACTTGATAATCTTGGCGACCAAGAATTTCTAGAGAGCCATTTGGAAGATAGCGACCGCGATCGCCTGTATAATACAGCAAATCTCCGTCATTGCGAAAATGGTTTTTAACGAACCGAGAGCGCATTTCTTCAGGAGCGTTAACGTAGCCCAAACTGCGGAATGGTGTCCGCAAAACAATCTCGCCCGGTTCCCCAATGCCGCACAGTTGCTGATTTGCACCTAAAACTAAAGCTTGAGTTTCTGGAAGTGTTTGTCCGACTGGCTGTACACCTGGTCTGGGTTCGCTGGGTACTTGGTAATAACATTTTGCCAAAGTTGTCTCTGTCGGCCCGTACAGATTGACAATTTCACCTGCTTGAGGAAAAGCATCTCGCCATTGCAGTACAAGTGTCTCTTTTAATGGTTCTCCGGCTAAGAATAACCAGCGTAAGTTTTGTAGAGAAACTTCTTTTGGCACATTAGTCAGCCATGATTGCGCTAGGGAAGGAACTGTGTGGAGAACAGAAATCTGCTCGCGTTCCAAGTAACGCAAAATTTTTGTCGGTTCTAACTTATCCTCTGGTGCTGGTATACACAAAGTTGCACCACTGGTCAAAGGTAAGAAGATATCTCTGAGGAGGACATCAAAGGAAAGTCCTGTTAATTGGGCAATGCGGTCTTGTTGATTAATTCCAAAGGTTTGTCTTTGCCAATTGAGAAAATGCGCCATTCCTTTGTGACACCCCAACACTCCTTTCGGAACGCCAGTAGTACCAGAAGTAAAGAAAATATAGGCTGCATCATTAGCAGATATTTTCGGCAGAGGTATTGTATAACTGCTTTCTAAAGAATTTATGGCTAATCCTGTGTCTGGATTTACACAAATGACAGTTAAAGACTGCCATATCTCCTGGTTTTCTGGGTATTGACTATCGACGTACAATATGCATTTAGCTTTAGCTTCTTGAAGCATTAGCCGTTGGCGATCGCTCGGAAGTTGGGGATCAAGCGTGACTAACACTCCTCTACTCAAGAGAACAGCGATCGCACTGGCAATCAATCCAAAACTTGATGTCCCGTACACGGCTACGACATCTCCCCGTTCGATTCCGTGACTCAGCAGCACCCTAGCTAAAGCTTGAGAGCTTTTGCCTAATTCTCCATAGTTCCAAGTGCGAGATCCTTGACGCACTGCTGGCTGTTCTGGGGTGCTATTTACCCAAGAGGTAAACGTTGTTGTAACTAATTCGTATTCTGGTTGTGTTATGGCTGTTGTGGGATCTGGCAGTAAAAATCGGGCTTGTGGTGTGACAAGAGAATAAGTAGCGATCGCCCTATCAGCATCGACAACAATTTGATTCAGCAAATGATGGAATTGTTGCACCATTTGCACCATTCGTGCTGAAGTAAATAAGTCAGCATTATAGAGTAATTGCAGAGTTATTCCTTGTTCGTGTTCTGCAACATACAAGCTTAAGTCAAACTTAGAAGCTGCTTCTGACATCGATATCGGTTCTACAGACAACCCAAAAAGCTCTAGTTGCGTGTCTGCCAAATTCTGTAAATTAAACCACACCTGAAAAATTGGGTTATGGCTGAGATTTCGTTCTGGCTGCAATGCTTCCACCAACATTTCAAAAGGCAAATCTTGATGAGTGTATGCTCCTAGAGCCACTTGTCGCACCCGTGCTAGTAACTGCCTAAAACTGGGATTACCATCCAAGCGGGTACGCAACACAAGAGTATTGACAAAAAAGCCAATTAACCCTTCAATTTCTGCACGGTTACGGTTAGCGATCGGCGTACCGATGCAGATATCATCCTGTCCACTATAGCGCCATAGCAATATTTGGAATGCTGCTAACAGCGTCATAAACAAAGTGACACTTTCTTTTTGACTCAATTGTTTGAGTGCAACACTTAGTTCTTTTGAGAGTGCCAACTCTTGATATGCGCCGTGGTAAGTTTGCACAGCCCCTCTAGGTCGGTCAGTGGGTAGCGACAATAAAGTTGGTGCGTCAGCTAGTTGTTGTTGCCAATAACTCAATTGGCTTTGCAGTACATCTCCTTGCAACCAGTTTCGCTGCCAAATTGCGAAATCTGCGTACTGAATCGACAGTGGTGTTAAAGGTGACGGCTGACTTTGAGAATAAGCATTGTATAGAGTTGCTAGTTCTTGAATAAACACACCCATTGACCAGCCATCAGAGACAATGTGATGTATAAACACTAACAAAGCGTGTTCTGCCTCAGACAGTACAATTAACGTTGCTCTGACTAATGGTTCATCTGCCAAGTTAAAAGGTTGTTGTGCTTGTTTTTGCACTAATTGCTGCAAAGCAATTTCTTTTTCGCTTGTCGGTAGATGTTGCAAGCCAACAATTGATAATACTTCCTGCTTCCTGCTCCCTGCTCCCTGTTCCCTAATAACTTGAATTGGTTGCCCATCAACGCTAATAAAGTTGGTGCGTAATACTTCGTGGCGACGAATAATTTCTTGTAAGCTTTGTTGTAGCGCAGCTTGATTGAGAGTTCCTACCAACCGTAAAGTTAGGGGCATATTATATGCGCCACCCAGAGGCTGTAACTGGTCTAAAAACCACAAACGCTGTTGAGCATAAGACAGTTGTAATTGTGTATTCTCTGCCCGCCTTAAGATGAGTGGTGTAGAAAGTTCTAAGTCTTGTTGCTGTAACTGCCCAATTGATCGCGCCACCTCGGCAATTGTTGCTCTTGCAAACAACTCACGCAATGGTAGTTCAACTTTGAAAATGTTGCGTATACGTGAAAGCAATTGCGTTGCTAGTAAAGAGTGTCCCCCAAGTTCAAAAAAGTTATCATGTATACCCACTTGCTCTAGTTTCAGGACTTGCGTCCAAATTTGTGCCAGCATTTCCTCAATGGGTGTGCGTGGGGCAACATATTTGCCTTTTTGTTCGCTGTCTAAACCCGGTGCTGGTAGGGCGCGGCGGTCTACTTTACCGTTAGGAGTTAGTGGTAAGAACTCCAGCACCACAAAAGCCTGGGGTAGCATGTACTCTGGGAGTTTTGCCTTCAGAAATTGGCGGAGTTGGTTGATTGTGGGTGTCACCTGTGGATAAGTCACCACATAGGCAACTAGGCGCTTCTCTTCTGGGATATCTTCACGAGCGATGACACAACAAGTCTGTACATCACTATGTTGGCTCAGTGCTATTTCAATTTCTCCCAACTCGATGCGGAAACCCCGAATTTTTACCTGATTATCGATGCGTCCTAAGTATTCAATGTCACCATTTGATAAATAACGTGCTAAGTCTCCGGTTTTATATAATCTACTCCCTCTTGCCTCCTCAAACGGATTGCCGATGAATCTTTCCTGAGTTAGTTCGGGACGGTTGAGGTAGCCTCTTGCTAGCCCTACACCACCGATGTGCAACTCTCCAGGCACACCTACAGGCACTGGTTGCAAATATTCGTCTAAAATGTAGACTTGCGTGTTGGCGATCGCTTTTCCAATAGATATTTTCTCGCCATCGTGGCATTTTGCGATCGCCTTCGGCGTGGCTTTGCCAATCGTGGCACAGACACTAGCTTCCGTCGGCCCATAAGCGTTGAAGAAGTTTCTGCCAACAGACCATTGCTTGATTAATTGAGCAGAACAAGCTTCTCCCGCGACAATTATTGTTTGCAGTGTCGGTAATTCCTCCACGGGCATAACTGCTAACGCCGATGGTGGTAGTGTGATATGGGTAATGCAGCGATCGCGTAATTGCTTAATTAATGGTTCTCCTGGCAATAGAGAGTCTTTTGTTCCCAGGTACAGCGTTGCACCCGATCCCAGAGCCATCAATATTTCTGAGATGGAAGCATCAAAACTGAAGGAGGCAAACTGGAGAATGCGACTAGATGAGTCTACGCCAAAAGTTTGAATCTGAGCTTGAGCTAAGTTGCATAGTCCTTTATGCTCAACCATCACACCTTTGGGTCTACCTGTAGATCCGGAAGTATAAATCACATTAGCTAGATGAAAAGCTTTGACTCCAGTGGTTGGGTTATCTTGATTATTTTGAGCAATTTGTGACCAGACTTCATCTAAAAAGACTTGTTTTACTTGATGCTCAGGAAGTCTGTCACTAAGTCGCTGTTGAGTCAGTAGCACTCCCACTTGAGCATCTTCTAACATGAAGTTTAAACGCTCAGGCGGATACTCTGGGTCAAGTGGCAGATATGCCCCACCTGCTTTGAGAATACCCAACAGTCCGACTACCATCTCTAAAGAACGCTCCACACAAATACCCACCAGCACATCTGCTGTTACACCCATAGACTTCAGGTAGTGCGCCAACTGGTTAGCGCGACAATTCAACTGGTGATAGGTGAGTTGTTGATTTTCAAACACTACCGCTACAGCATCGGGTGTACGTTCTACCTGTTCTTCAAACAACTGATGAATACATTTATCTTGGGGATAATCTACTTGAGTATTGTTCCAGTCAACTAATAACTGCTGTTGCTCAAGTTCTGTCAGCAGAGGCAATTGTGCAATTCGCTGTTGTGAGTTAGCAATAATTCCCTCAAGTAATGTTTGGAAATGCCCACTCATCCGCTCGATTGTGCCTGCATCAAACAAATCAGCGTTGTACTGCCACATACCTACTAGTCCAGTGGCAGTATTCTGCATCGATAAAGTTAAATCAAACTTGGCAGTTGCGCCTTCTACTGGCAAAGAACTAATAGTTAAGCCAGCAAGCTCTACTTCAGATATGGGCGCATTCTGGAGGACAAACATCACCTGAAACAGCGGTGTATGGCTGAGGTCGCGTTGTGGCTGCAATGCTTTTACCAACTCCTCAAAGGGCAGGTCTGGATGAGCGTAAGCTTGCAGTGTCACTTGGCGGACTCGACTGAGCAATTGCTGAAAACTGGGGTTGTCTGATAAATCGGTACGTAATACTAAAGTATTGACAAAAAAGCCAATTAACCCTTCAAGTTCTAGGCGATCGCGGTTAGCAATTGGCGTACCCACTACAATATCATCGGAGCCTGTATAGCGATAAAGCAAGGTGACATAAGCTGCGAACAGCGTCATGAATAAGGTGGCTCCCTCTTGCCTACTGAAATTGGCGATCGCTTGACTCAGTTCATTTGATAATTCTATATATTGGACTGCGCCTCGGTAAGTTTGAATGGCTGGTCTTGGTCTGTCTGTAGGTAATCCTAGTAAAGTAGGAGCATTTTTGAGTTGTTGCTTCCAGTAATCAATTTGGATTTGCAGGGGCGAACGGCCGTTCGCCCCTACTTGCAACCATTGCCTTTGCCAAAGAGCAAAATCGGCATACTGAATTGGTAACTCAGGTAGCTTTGGGGACAAGTTCTTGCAAAGGGCTGAGTAAATGGTTGCTAACTCGCGCATTAATATGCCTGTTGACCAACCATCCACTACAATGTGATGTACTGTTAGTACGAAAGCGTGTTCTAACTCTGTAAGTTTTACTACACAAGCTCGGATTAAAGGAGAATTAGCAAGGTCAAAAGGTCGAGTAGCTTCTGTCGTGGCTAATTGTTGGCAAGCGATCGCTCTTTCACTTTCCGGTAAATCTGTTAAATCTACTACTGGCACACTTAAGGTTAAGCTGTCAGCAATTACCTGGACTGGCTGTTCGTTGATGGTGCGAAAGTTGGTACGTAAAACTTCGTGACGAGCAATAATTGCGTTAAGGCTTTGGTCTAACGCCACGACATTCAACTGACCCTGAAGTTTTATAGCTGTTTGTTCGTTGTAGAAGGGGCTATCTGGTTCCAACTGGTTTAATAACCAGAGTCGTTCTTGGGCAAAAGACAGAGGTAAGTTCTGAGGACGATCGGCTTTGATTAGAGGTAAATCCGTGTCGGTGGCTGCATTTTTCTCTTGCAACAACAAGATAAGTTCTGCTTTATGGTTAGCTAATAAGTCACGAGTTTCTAGGGTTAATACACCCTTTGGAGCATTAGCACGCAACTGCTCACCTTCAAGCCACAATTTTACACCCTGTTTAGTAAGGTTAGCTACTAATTGCTCGACATTCACAGAAACATTACCTCCACTCAGTTAATTCGTAATTCGTAATTCGTAATTCGTAATTAAATTAAATAATGATTGATTGCTTTTCAAATTGCGATTTCTTCTCTATCAATTGCATTTAAAATATCTAATTCTGGTTGTTTCTCTAGCTTGGGTGCTATTTCAGCTATTGTGGGAGATTCAAATAAACTTGCTACAGTTAATTTAATCGAAAAAATCTTTCTTAGTCGAGATATAACTTGAACAGCTATTAAAGAATCTCCTCCTAATTCAAAAAAGTTATCATGAATTCCTACCTGTTTAATTCCTAATAATTCTTGCCAGATATCAGCAATTTTTCCCTCGATTTCATTATGCGGAGCTATATAGTAATTGGACAAATTAGGTCTTGTATGGAGTGCAGATAATTTTTCGGTCTGAAAAATATCCGGCTTTGTTTGTAATGAAATCTCTAATTTCTGGTCAGTCTCTTTTTGCCCAGATTTTATACTAAATGCAGCTGATGCAGAAGCAACAGCCATAATAATCTGATGCTCTAATGCTTCAGTTTCAGGAAATGCAGCAACTTGAACAAAATCTTGAGTGCGTAATGCATCAAACCACTGTTCTTTGATGATAAAAGGCTGACCTGGGTTGCGTCTTTTATCGTCTAAAGGTTTCAACAGCAGTCCCCAAGTGATATCAAAGTCTATTTTTGGCTGAGTTATTTCCCACACTAAAAGGAAACCGCCAGGAGCTAATAAAGAGCGTACATGGTGGAGTGTTTGATCTATGTTACGAGTTGCGTGCAACACATTAGAAGCGATGATTACATCAAAGCTATACTTCTCAAATCCTTGCTCAGTTGGCCATTTGTCTATATCTAGTAATTGATATTCAACAAATGGATAGTCCTTAAACTTTTGTTGGGCTTGAGTTAGGAAACCGCTACCAATATCAGTAAAAGTATAGTTAGTTTGTTTGGGCGGCAACACAGGTAATAATACTTGTGTAGACACACCAGTACCCGCGCCGATTTCTAGAACTCTCAGGTGAACAGATGATGGCAATGATTTGACTACATTTTCCAAGCTTGAGCGCAAGATAGAGTTGTAGTAAGAAATTAAGGGAGATTCTGTATATGAACCATTGTTTTCTTTTTGGTAAACCAGTTCGTTGAAAATCTCTAATGGTTCTTGTTCACCAACAACAATAGCAGCTAAATTTTCACCACAGCGTTGCACTAAATCTAAATCTACTAAAGATGAAGCAGCAAACCTTGCTCTAACTGCTTCTAAATGTTCATTAATATAATCTTGCGAACATGGCAATAGCTTAATAAATAACCCCTCCTGTTGCTGTAGTTGTCCTTGTTCCACCAATATTTGCAACCA
Source organism: Dendronalium sp. ChiSLP03b (assembly GCF_034531165.2). Classification (NCBI taxonomy): domain Bacteria; kingdom Bacillati; phylum Cyanobacteriota; class Cyanophyceae; order Nostocales; family Nostocaceae; genus Dendronalium; species Dendronalium sp. ChiSLP03b. The sequence continues at coordinate 15,902 of NZ_JAVRBR020000091.1, forward strand.
TCTAGATAACAATTGCTGATAGCGGGGAGAAATATGGTATTGCGCTAACAAATTATCTAAAGAATACTTTTCTTCGGGATTGCTAAAAATCCCTAATTGCTGGAATGCAGAGTTGATGTAGGCTGTACATAAACGGTCTAACCACTGTCTATTTTCCTGATAGGTTAACTCGTTGAGTTCTGCATTTCTAGCATTTGCTTGCTTTTGACCTGCTTGTGTAAGTGATGTCCACAATTGTGATGTTGGAGGTATGTTTTGCAACTGTCCCCAAGCTGCTTTTTGTGGGGGATCAATCCAATAGCGTTGACGTTCAAAGGGATAAGTCGGTAAGGGAAGACGATAATACTCATCCTGGCTATAAAATCCAAACCAATCTATTTTGACCCCAGCCAACCAGAGTTGACCTAATGTGTTGAATAAAACACGAATATCAAATTGCTTTTCTTGAGGATGACGTACCGAAGTCAAGACCGTTTGTAGAGGTACTTTGTCTGGATGTCTCTTGACTAATGTAGTTAGTGTGTGTCCTGGCCCTACCTCTAGTAAAACTTGCTCTGGTGTTGCTAATAATTTCTCGACACCTTGAGCAAACAGCACTGTAGAACGCAGATGTTGAGCGTAGTAGTCAGGATTTGTAGCTTGGGTGACTGTAATCCAAGTACCAGTCAGGTTGGAAATATAAGGAAGTTTGGGGGGATTTAAAGTAACTTTTTTGACTCGCTCTGCAAAGGCCTCTAAAATTGGTTCCATCATTTGAGAATGGAAAGCATGGGAAGTATGCAGACGGCGGCATTCAATTCCTTGAGTAGCTAGCTGATTTTGTAGTGCATCTACGGCTGCTGTGGAACCGGAAACTACACACTGCGAGAGTTGATTAATCGCTGCAACAGAAAGTTCTTGTCCTAGTAGAGATTTTACTTTGTCTGCTGGTAATGGAACAGAAAGCATTGCCCCCGTGGGAAGTTGCTGCATTATCTGTCCGCGTGCTGCTACCAGAGATAAGGCATCTTCTAGGGAAAAAACTTCTGCTAGAGTTGCTGCTACATACTCGCCAATACTATGACCAATCGCAGCTTGTGGCTCCACTCCCCATGACTGCCATAATTTAGCTAGGGCGTACTCAACTACAAAAATAGCGCTTTGAGCAATTCCTGTTTGTTGAAGTTGCTTCGATACCTCATCAATTTTTTCGTCGCTAGGATAGAGAATATGGCGTAAATCCAGCCCTAGTAAGGGTTTAAGAATTTCTGAGCAATAATCGACTTGTTTTTTAAATACTGTCTCACTTTCGTAAATTTCCCGTGCCATATTGACATACTGAGAACCTTGACCGGGAAACATAAAGACAACAGGCCGTTCTGTAATGTCTGTATAATTGGTAAAAACTTGTTGGGCTGCTAAACAACTGAGAGTTTTGACAGCATCTTCTAAGTCTTGACAAATTAACATCCGCCGATGATTAAAACCCCGACGACCACTATTGAGGGTATAAGCTACATCGCCTAAGTTAAGCTCTGGATGCTCCTTTAAATGCGCGATTAAATTAGCTGTTGCCTTCTCAAGCGCACTCGCAGTCTTAGCCGAAAGACACAACAGTTGATAATTTCTCCCCTGCTCCCCTGCTTCCCTGCTCCCCTGCACAAAAACAGGTGCTTCTTCTAAAATTACATGAGCATTAGTACCCCCCATACCAAAAGAACTAACGCCAGCACGGCGAGGGGTGTTATTTGTATTCCATTCAGTCAAAGTTGTATTGACATAAAAAGGACTGTTGGCAAAATCAATTTTGGGATTAGGTGTCTCGAAATGCAAACTCGGAGGCAGCATTTTATGTTGCAGTGCTAATACTGTTTTAATCAAACCTGCAACACCTGCTGCTGTATCCAAATGTCCTAAGTTGGTTTTTACCGAACCAATAGCGCAGAAGCCTTTTTTATCAGTAGTTTGATTAAAAGCTTGAGTTAAAGCTGCAATTTCAATGGGGTCTCCTAAAGGTGTAGCTGTACCATGAGTTTCAATATAAGAAATTGTTTCAGCATCTACGCCAGCTATAGCTTGAGCCTCGCCAATCACTGCTGCTTGACCCTTAGCACTAGGAGCAGTGTAGCCGACTTTCATTGCACCATCATTATTAATTGCTGAGCCTTTAATGATTGCATGAATGTAGTCGCGATCGCTTATCGCATCCTTTAATCTTTTCAGTACCACAATACCAGCACCGCTACCGGCGATCGTTCCTTGTGCTTTAGCATCAAAAGCACGGCAGTGTCCATCAGGAGAAAGAATCATTCCCTCTTCATGCAAATAACCTATTTTCTGGGGAATGCTGAGAGTAACTCCACCAGCTAAAGCTATGTCACATTCCCCGTTTAACAGACCTTGACAAGCTAAATGAACAGCAACCAAAGAAGTAGAACAGGCTGTTTGCACATTGACTGCGGGGCCAGTCAAGTTGAGTTTATATGCAACTCGTGTAGGTAAAAAATCTTTATCGTTGGAGATTCCTAATTGCACAGGGTCAATTGTTTTTAATAATTGATAATTAGGGTAGAGGTTGTTGAGCAAATACCCACTCATTCCTACACCACCATAAACCCCGATTAAACCATTGTAGGTTTGTGGGTCATAACCAGCTTTTTCTACGGCTTCCCAAGCCAATTCTAAAAATAGGCGTTGTTGTGGATCTATCAACTCAGCTTCTTTGGCACTATAAGCAAAGAAATTTGCATCAAACAATTCAATGTCTGATAAAACACCGCTAGCTTTTACATAATTAGGATTATTCAGTAAATCTAGAGAAACGCCAGAATTTATCAATTCTTCATCCGTTAGCCAGGAGATAGATTCTACACCATCTCGTAAATTCTGCCAAAAGGATTCAATATCTTTTGCTTGTGGAAATCTACCAGCAACAGCAATTACTGCTATTTCAGAATTATTATATTCATTATCTTTATGCACTGAATACATTGTCATTTTACCTTTTTTTCTGAGAGCGGTATTGTTGCCTGGATTGTAATTGTTGATTTCTTAAAGCTTTAACTTCACTATGAGATTTAGGACGAAAATTATTCTGTTTAATTGTATCTTCTTTTGGAACTTTATTACTTAAGTATTGGCTTAAGCTATGTATAGTTGGGTAATTAAACATATCAACTATTGACAATTCTAAACCAAATTCTTCTTGCAATTGCTGATTAATTTTTACTAGTAGTAACGAATGACCTCCTAGCTCGAAGAAATTATTGTAAATACCTACCTTTTCTACTGCTAATGCTTTTTGCCAAATGCCAGCAATGATTTTTTCTACTTCTGTATTTGGCATTACATAATCTGATAGTTCCTGATGTAAATCTGGGTTAGGCAGAGTGCGACGGTCTACTTTACCATTAGGTGTCAGGGGTAAAGTTTCTAGTATTACAAAAGCAGTTGGCAACATATACCCAGGCAGTTTATCGGCAAGGAACTGACGCAGTTCCCTCGTTGTGAGTATCACGTCTTTTTGCGGCACTACGTAAGCGACTAAACGCCTATTACCTAGAGTTTCTTCACGAGCGATGACAGAACATATCTGCACATCACCATGTTGGCTCAGTAATGCTTCGATTTCTCCTAATTCGATGCGGAAGCCCCGAATTTTTACCTGATTGTCAATGCGTCCTATGTATTCAATGTTGCCATCTGGGAAATAACGTCCTAAATCTCCGGTTTTGTAGAGGCGACCAGAACCAAAGGGATTGGAGATGAATTTCTCTTGTGTCAACTCTGGACGATTAATGTAGCCTCGTGCTAGTCCCACACCACCAATGTGTAACTCTCCTGGTACACCCACAGGTACTGGTTGTAAATTTTCGTCTAAAATGTAAACTTGTGTGTTGGCGATCGCCTTACCAATAGATATTTTCTCGTTATTGTTGCATTTTGCGATCGCCTTGGGCGTGGCTTTGCCAATCGTCGCACAGACAGTAGCTTCCGTCGGTCCGTAGGCGTTAAAAAAGTTTCTCCCTACAGACCATTGCTTGATTAATTCAGGAGAACAAGCTTCTCCCGCTACAATTATTGTTTGCAGTGCCGGAAGTTCATCCACAGGCATAACTGCTAGTGCCGATGGTGGTAGGGTGATATGCGTAATCGAATAATCGCGTAATCGCTCAATTAACGGCTTTCCTGGCAATAGAGAGTCTTTAGTTCCTAGATAAAGCGTTCCACCTGACCTCAGTGCCATGACGACTTCCCAAATAGAAGCATCAAAACTGAAGGAGGCAAACTGGAGAACGCGACTATCCGAAGTCAAGCCAAAAGTTTGAATCTGAGCTTGAGCTAAATTACATAGTCCCTTGTGCTCAACCATCACGCCTTTTGGTTTGCCTGTTGAACCTGAAGTATAAATTACATTAGCTAGATGAAAAGCTTCGACTCCACTGGTTGGGTTATCTTGATTGTTTTGGGCAATTTGTGACCAAGCTTCATCTAAACAAACAAGTTTTGCTTGATGTTCAGGAAGTTTGTCAATAAGTCGCTGCTGAGTTAACAGTAGCGAAACTTGAGCATCTTCTAGCATGAAGCTCAAGCGTTCAGTAGGATACTCTGGGTCAAGTGGTACATACGCTCCACCTGCCTTAAGAATCCCCAATAGTCCCACCACCATTTCTAGTGAGCGTTCCACACAAATACCTACCAGCGTATCTGGTTTTACACCCAATGAGCGCAAGTAGTGCGCCAACTGGTTAGCGCGACAATTCAACTGGTGATAGGTGAGTTGTTGATTCTCAAACGCCACCGCCACTGCATCCGGGGTACGCTGAACCTGTTGCTCAAATAATTGATGGATACACTTATCGGAAGGATAGTCCACCCATGTATTATTCCAATCAACTAATAACTGCTGCTCAACTGCTGTCAGCAGGGGTAATTGGGAAATTCGCTCTTGAGGATTAGCGACAATTCCTGACAGCAAAGTTACAAAATGGCCAGTCATTCGTTCAATTGTGCTGGCATCAAACAAGTCAGTATTGTACTCCCACACACCCACCAATCCTTGGGTAGTGTTTTCCATCGATAAAGCCAAATCAACCTTTGTAGTTGTACTTTCTACTGGCAATGAACTAACAGTTAACCCAGCAAGCTCTACTTCCTGTACGGGTGCATTCTGAAGGTTAAACACGACCTGAAACAGTGGCGTATGTCCCAAATCCCTTTCTGGCTGCAATGCTTCCACCAACATTTCAAAAGGCAAATTCTGATGAGCATACGCTCCTAAAGCGACTTCTCGAACGCGAAGGAGTAATTCGCTAAAACTGGGGTTGCCTGCCAAGTTGGTACGCATGACTAAAGTATTGACAAAAAAGCCAATTAACCCTTCGATTTCAGAGCGATCGCGGTTTGCTATGGGAGACCCCACCAAAATATCTGATTGTCCTGTATAGCGATAAAGTAGGGTATCAAATGCTGCCAACAGCGTCATAAAGAGAGTACAACCTTGCTCCTGGCTCAGTTTTACCAATCTGCTAGTTAACTCAACTGAAAGTGCAAACTTCTGATATCCGCCAGCAAAAGTCTGCACAGCCGGTCTGGGTCGGTCTGTGGGTAGCGACAACAAAGCTGGTGCGTTTGCTAGTTGCTGTTGCCAGTAGCTCAGTTGGCTTTGTAATACATCTCCTTGCAACCAGTTTCGCTGCCAAATAGCGAAATCTGCGTACTGAATCGGCAGTGGTGCTAAGGGTGACGGCTGACCTTGAGAATAAGCATTGTACAATGCTGCTAGTTCTTGAACAAACACACCCATTGACCAACCATCAAAGACAATGTGATGTATAAAAACTAACAAGGCGTGTTCTGTCTCCGACAGTACTACTAATGTTGTCCTGATTAATGCTTCAGTTGCTAGGTCAAAGGGTCGTTGCGCTTGTTGTTGCGCTAATCGCTGCAAAGCAATTTCTTGTTCGCCTGTAGATAAATACTGCAAATCAACAATTGAGACTGTCCAATTCGTCTGGCTTTGAATAACTTGAACTGGTTCTCCATCAACTGTAATGAAGTTAGTCCGTAACGCTTCGTGGCGATAAATAATTTCTTGTAAGCTTTGTTGTAGCGCAGTTCGATTGAGAGTACCAACTAGACGCAAAGCTACAAGTAAGTTATAGAAGGGACTATTGGGATTTAACTTGTCTAAAAACCACAAACGCTGTTGAGCATAAGACAGTGGTAACTCTGCATCCCTTGCTCTTGGTACGATTGCTGATGCTGTTAGATTCTGTTGCTGCAACTGTTGAATGTGTTCGTATAATTCAGCAACTGTTGGTGCAGCAAATAAGCTACGTAATGGTAGTTCTACCTTCAAGCTGCTACGCACACGGGAAACCAGTTGCGTTGCCAGTAGCGAGTGTCCGCCAAGCTCAAAGAAGTTATCATAAATGCCCACAAGCTCGACTTTTAGCACTTGCGCCCAAATTACTGACAGGATTTCCTCAATGGGGTTACGTGGGGCGACATACCGATCCGATAATTGGTTGTGTAAATCAGGTGCAGGTAATGCGCGGCGGTCTAATTTCCTGTTAGCGGAAAGCGGTAGAGCCTCCAAGATGACTAT